>JAQXDG010000182.1 GCA_029251505.1 Glaciecola sp.
CTACATGATGGGTAATATGCTCGGTGGTAATTCACGTAATCGCCCATTTAGCCAACCCATGTACACCTCTAATTCGCGTAATTCTGCATTACGTGGTCGCTGGTTTGGCGCTAGCGGTAAAGATTATGGTAGTCAACGTAACCGTACCGCAAAAGTAACCAGTTCCGATTTTAAACCGAAACCGACCGTGAATAACACCGTTAAGCGTGGTGGATTTGGTAAAAGTGTCGCACGGACTCAAGCAAGCTCACGCAGCTGGGGCGGCTAATTCATGTTACGCAGGGATATCGCAGCGCGCACTGATTGGCACGATACAGCTCAAGAATACGGGTTTTCGTTTCATACTATTGATGGCCAAGCCTATTGGGATGAGACCGCGTATTATCAGTTTACGCTAGAACAAATCGAAAACGACATCGAAGATCCGACCCAAGAACTACACGAAATGTGTTTGCATGTGGTGGATAACGTCGTGCAATCGCAAGCACTATTAAACGATTTTTGTATTCCTGAAGCATTTCATGAAGCAGTGAGTGATTCATGGCAAGCCAAAGCGCCTTCGTTGTATTCGCGTTTAGATCTTGTTTATGATGGCACCGGTCCTGCGAAGTTATTAGAAAACAACGCAGACACCCCGACTAGCTTATACGAATCTGGATTTTGGCAATGGTTATGGCTTGAACAACAAGTCGATAGCGGTGCCCTGCCTAATGCCAGTGACCAATTTAATTCACTGCAAGAAAAACTCATCATGCGCTTTCGCGATATTGCCAATCATTACCAACAAAAAAACATGCATTTTTCATGTTGTTTGGACAGTGATGAAGACCGTGGAACGGTGCAATACTTGCAAGATTGTGCAGCCCAAGCGGGCTTAAGCACTCCATTTGTATTTATTGATGATATTGGTGTCACAGATACCCATCGCTTCATGGATCTGGATAATAATCCGATGGACATGGCATTTAAACTCTATCCTTGGGAGTTTATGCTCAAAGAAGAATTTGGCGAAATCGCTGCCTACTCAGACACCAAATGGGTCGAGCCTATTTGGAAAAGTGTGTTATCTAATAAGGCGTTATTGCCATTATTATGGGAAATGTTTCCTAACCACCCGAACTTATTACCCAGTTATTTACATAGAGATTTAGACAAGGTAGATAAAGCAGGTAAATGGGTCAAAAAACCCATATTTTCGCGTGAAGGTGCCAATATTATGATCATTGATAACGGTGATGTCATCGCACAAACGGGCGGTGAGTATGGCGATGAAGGGGTGATCTTCCAGCAGTTTACCCCACTGCCAAAATTTGCCGATAACTACACCTTGATTGGTTCATGGCTCGTTAATGATATGCCTGCGGGGATCTCAGTGCGTGAAGATAATACTTTAATCACACAAGACACATCTCGGTTTGTACCGCATATTATTTTAGGCTAAACTGCACAATCTTTCGCCCAGTCACCTGCTGTATTACCGTTGTTTGTTCTCGCTAGTTTGCTGATTAATTAACTACTAGCCGAATTATATAGGATCTTATTGTGCCACAATCGCCAGAAACCAATTCACCTGCTACACCACCTGCAAGCTCTCCAGGGAAACCTAAACCGCAGCAACAGAACATGTTGGCGAATCTAGCCTTCAATATCATTATTCCTGTCGTCATTATGTCTTATGCTAGCGCACCTGAATACCTCGGCCCGTTGTGGAGTATTGCTGTTGCTTTAGCCTTTCCTGTCGGTTATGGCTTGTATGAATTAGTGCAAACCAAAAAAGTAAATTTCTTCTCAGTACTAGGGATCATTAGTGTCTTGTTAACGGGGGGGATTAGCTTATTAAAACTGCCGGCGGAATATATCGCCATTAAAGAAGCTGCAATTCCAGGCTTAATTGGTATCGCGGTATTAGTGACTCGCTATATGAAAAAACCATTAATTAAGGTCCTCGTGCTCAATGATGTCATCATCAACTGGCCCAAGCTAAACAATGCATTGGCAGCTCTAAACAAAACGGCAGAATTTGAAAAGAAGATCGATGTGAGTAATTACATAGTTGCAGCATCGTTTTTTGTGTCTTCTGCACTTAACTATGGGCTGGCTAAGTGGATATTGGTGTCTGAGCCTGGTACACAAGCGTACACCGAAGAATTAGGTCGCATGACCGCATTGAGTTATCCCGTTATTGTGATCCCTAGCATGTTAATGTTGATCACAGCTATCATGTACATTTTCATGCAAATGAAAAAAATAACAGGACAAGAAGTCGATACGTTTTTAAATCAATAAAACGTATCGCTACTTTTACTGTGTATCAGACTAACGCTTAATCTAACAGTTCAAATATGCGCTTCGCGATATCCGTATTATCTTGATGTCCGGCAAAGCGCTCTGCACCGGGTCCGACTGCAAATACTTGCACATCAACGGCAGTATGACCCCAAGTTGTCCAACCGGTGTTGGTTTTACGATCAATAATTCGTTTAATCACATCTTCTAATGAACGAGATTTGGCACTCATATCCATGGCAAGCACGGCATCTTGCTCGGCTTGCGTCAACTCAAAACCTAATTGCGCTTGAATGTACGCTAAGCGTTTAGTCGGTTCCTCAGCACTGTTGACTAAATGTTTGATCATGGCAGTAACAGAAGTGGTTATCGCGTGTAATGATGCAGGCTCCCAACGGTATTCACCATTAGCGGCTAACGTCAATCCGCCAGTACTGTGGTCAGCGGTCAACACAACCAATGTGTCAGGGTGCTGAGCTTGATATTCAACCAACCATTCCAGCATTAAATGCAAATCTTGCATTTCGGCCATCGCAGAATTGATATCACGACCGTGCCCAGCCCAATCGACTTGGCTGGCTTCTAGTAATAAAAAATACCCTTGATTGTTTTCTAATAACCGCGTGGCTGTTTGAGCCATAGTGCGTAAGCGAGAGGGATCACTATCATCCAATGCCCAAGGTATACCTACTGGCGCAAACAAACCTAGTACACCAGCATCGTTCGTTAATGAGGATAGCTGGGCATAGCTATCAATATATTGATAACCTTGGTCAACGAACAATTGTCGAATATCACGATCATCACGAACAAAATAATCCGTACCGCCACCGAGCATGACATCAACTTTATGCTCACCATTAATACGATCATCAAAAAAGCTATCGGCAATAGCATTGTAGTTTTGGCGTGATTCATTATGGGCAACATAGGCTGCAGGCGTCGCGTGGACAATTTGAGAAGTAACGGCTAAACCCGTTTTCATACCTTTCGCTTTGGCACGATGCAATACCGTTGTCACTGGTTGCTTGTTCACATCCATACCGATAGCACCATTATAGCTTTTTATACCGGAAGCTAACGCCGTCGCGCTCGCGGCAGAGTCGGTCACCACACCTGAAACGCTCGCAGGATAAGTAGATGAATTTCCAACGTGCCATTGGTCAAAAATAGTAGTGTCTATCTCAGGTGTATTTGGATCATCAGCATAATAGCGGTATGCCGTGGTGTATGCTGGCCCCATGCCATCGGCGACGATCATAATAATGTTTTTTGGGGTCGACTCGCTTTTCGTAAAGATGTGCGTGTCGAGATCATGTTGTACATGTATATCTGGTGTGACGATCACACAAGCGCTTAATGTCAGTGCACTGATACTGAGCGACAATAACTTTACTAATCGAGTTTGCATATCGTTGAAGTCCTAAATTGAGTTGAGTACGCTAATACGTAAACAAATACTGGAACATATAGGACTTTATTGTAACCACTTACGCTGAACCAGCAAACCTATATTGTGCATTTCATCTATAACAACGTGATGAATAGTATTTTGGGATTGTGTAATTCACCCTGTGAAAAACAAAAATCATGAATGAATAACATAACGACCATTCACATAATCTATATTAAATAACGTCAATCTAGTCCTATAGGATGAGTAATCAGCGGCTTACAGACCAACTCAACACTCCACGCATCAATAAAAACATAGATCAATTTAAATATTAATGTCATCACAACACAACGACACATCATTCATGTAAAGAATGAAGATAATGCAAATTATTAATTTCAATTATTTGGATTTACTCCCTAAGATGAAATGGTCAGTTGCACAGTGAGTTATTTATACCAGCTTGCACCGCGTAATACATCGCCCTACAAAATATTAAAAGGATAACGACTATGTCTCAATATCAACAAGATCAAGCTGCATTTGCAAAATTAATTAAAGAGCAAGGGTCTGCTTGGAATGCAATCAGCCCAGAATTTGCAGCTCGTATGAAAACGCAGAATCGCTTTAAAACCGGTTTAGACATTGCTAAGTACACTGCTGGCATCATGCGCAAGGACATGGCAGATTATGATGCAGACTCAGCACAATATACGCAGTCTTTAGGTTGCTGGCATGGCTTTATCGGTCAACAAAAAATGTTAGCCGTGAAAAAGCATCAAGGTACAACAGATAAATCGTATTTGTATCTTTCAGGTTGGATGGTTGCAGCGCTTCGTTCAGAATTCGGTCCATTACCTGACCAATCAATGCATGAAAAAACGTCAGTGCCGGCACTTATCGAAGAGTTATATACATTTTTACGTCAAGCTGATGCACGTGAACTAGGTAATTTATTTAATCAACTAGATGCAGCGCAAGCAAATAGCGGTGATGTTGCAGCGATTCAAGCACAAATCGATAACTTTGAAACACACATCGTACCAATTATTGCTGATATCGATGCTGGATTTGGTAACGAAGAAGCAACGTATTTACTCGCTAAGAAAATGATTGAAGCGGGTGCATGTTGTATCCAAATCGAAAACCAAGTGTCAGATGCAAAACAATGTGGTCACCAAGATGGTAAAGTAACCGTTCCACATGAAGATTTCCTAGCTAAAATTAATGCCGTACGTTACGCATTCTTAGAATTAGGCGTTGATGATGGTGTGATTGTCGCGCGTACCGATTCATTAGGTGCTGGTCTGACACAAAAGATCCCAGTATCAACCAATGATGGTGATTTAGCTGAGCAATACAATGACTTCTTAGAAGTAACGCCAGTTGCAGATTTAGCTGCGCTTAAAAATGGCGACACGATCATGAAGCTCAACAATGAAATTGTTAAGCCTGTACGTTTACCTAATGGATTGTTTAAATTTAAAGATAATACTGGTTTTGACCGTGTTGTTTTAGATTGTATTACGTCATTACAAAATGGTGCTGATTTGTTGTGGATTGAAACAGAAAAACCACACGTTGGACAAATTGCTGAAATGGTTAATGCGATCCGTGAAACGGTACCAAACGCAAAATTAGTGTATAACAACTCACCATCATTCAACTGGACGCTGAACTTCCGTCAGCAAATTTTTGATACTATGGTTGAAGAAGGCAAAGATGTGTCTGCCTATGACCGTGCAGCGTTAATGTCGGTTGAGTATGATACGAGTGAATTAGCGCAAATCGCTGATGAAAAAATCCGTACATTCCAAGCGGATGCAGCACGTGAAGCAGGTATCTTCCATCACTTGATTACCTTACCGACTTATCACACTGCAGCGTTATCAACTGATAACTTAGCACAAGGCTACTTCGGCGACCAAGGTATGTTGGCTTATGTTAAAGGTGTGCAACGTCAAGAATTACGTCAAGGCTTAGCGTGTGTTAAACACCAAGCAATGGCGGGTTCTGATATAGGTGATACGCATAAAGAATACTTCTCTGGTGACCAAGCACTTAAAGCATCTGGTGAAGATAATACGATGAATCAGTTTGATTAATTTATCACAGTGAACTGAACGAATCGAAACACGATGCTTCGCGTCGCAAAACCCAGTCTTGGCTGGGTTTTTTTTATGCATTGATAACACCATTCCTTATAAGTAGTATTCATTAGACTAATTGCTCAGTGAAATTTAATGTTTTTTGTTTATAATGGGTATATACATCTATTTAGGATTGCAAACTCATGAACATTGCCAAAATTGATTTAAATTTACTCGTCTATTTGGATGTCTTACTGCGAGAAGGCAGTGTAACCAAAGCGGCAAATCAATTGAGTATCACCCAACCGGCAATGAGTAATGGCTTGAAGCGATTACGCGATCTGTTCAAAGATCCCTTATTAGTCCGTACTAGCGAAGGGATGACGCCAACCAAGCGAGCCTTAGAACTACAACCCACAATTCGTGATGTATTAAGTAAACTTGAATCGTCAATTCAACCTGAAACGGAGTTTAGTCCTGAATCTTCAACGCGTACCTTTCGCATCATGACCTCAGATTACGCTGAATCCACATTATTATTAGAGTTAATCGAAGAGCTCAACTTCAAAGCCCCCAACATTACACTAGATTTAATCACGCCATCAGATGTGACATTTCATGATGTTGAACAAGGGCGAGTAGATATGGCGATTAACCGCTTTGACGAATTACCGTTATCGTTTCATCAAAAAGTCATTTGGTATGATCAGTTTGCTTGCGTACTCAATAAACACAATCCACGATGTGAGAACTTTAACTTAGAAGCATATCTATCTGGCCAGCATATTTGGGTTAGTAAGACTGGTTTTGGTATCGGTGTGGGCATCGATCCTAATGAAGTACAAAAATTAGGATGGGTCGATGCGGAATTGACTAAGCTCGGCAAACAACGCCAAATCCGTGTCTTTACTCGTCATTATCATGCCGCGTTACAACTGGCTAAAACCCAAAATTTAATTGCTACGTTACCCAGTCGCGCAGCTAAAATTTTCAAAGACGACCCTGAAATCATGGTACTGTCCCCCCCGTTTGACATCCCTCCTATTGCTTTGAAAATGGCATGGAGTGCGTTGTTACATCATGATGCTGGGCATATTTGGTTACGCCGATTAATTGGAGAAGTTGCGGATCGGATGACCCAATCATAATCACATAAATGGGAATTCACCCATAAATTACATGAATGCTAGTCATAGATACTATAATCTAAACATTATCGACTTTACAACATATACTGATTCTATCTTAACCAAAAAATAGGATTACGATGATGGCTTATCATACTCACGGTCGACTACAAATTGACGCAACGCTAGCTGATTTTATCAATACTGCAGCACTGCCTATGACAAATATTAATAGTGTTGATTTTTGGGATGGCTTTGCGACACTTTTAGCCGAGTTTATTCCTCGTAATCACGCACTACTCGAAAAACGCGACCAGTTACAAGCGCAAATCGATCAGTACCATCAAGAACACCGGAATGAACCCTTTGCAGATTACAAAGCATTTTTGCAAAAAATTGGGTATTTAGTTCCTGCTCCCACAGATTTCACTATCACGACTCAAGATGTCGACCCAGAATTAGCGACAATGGCAGGCCCGCAATTAGTTGTGCCAATTAATAACGCACGCTATGCACTCAATGCTGCCAATGCTCGCTGGGGCAGTTTATATGATGCGTTATATGGTACGGATGTGTTGTCGCAAGAAAATGGTGCAGAAAAGACCTCATCTTATAACCCGATTAGGGGCAAAGCCGTTATCAGCCAAGCACGTCAGTATTTAAATGATATAGCGCCGCTGGCACATGGCTCACACACCGACGCAGTACGCTATACACTCACACCGAGCGGCCTACTCATTACTTTGCAAGATGCAACGCAGACAACATTGGCAGCGCCGGAGCAATGTGTCGGCTACCAAGGTGAACTCAACGCACCTACAGCTATTCTAATTAAACATAATGGCTTACACATCGAACTACAAATCGATGCTAACCATCCGATTGGCGGGGTTGACCCTGCCAATATCAAAGATATACTAGTTGAATCAGCACTAAGTACGATCATGGATTGTGAAGACTCTGTGGCAGCAGTCGATGCTGAAGATAAGACTCTGGTATATCAGAATTGGCTTGGATTAATGCAAGGTACCTTGTCTATTGCAATGGAAAAAAACGGCAAGCATCTCATCCGTAAAATGAATGCTGATCGCGCATATCATGGCTTAAATAATCAGCCAATCGTATTAAAAGGTCGCAGTTTGATGTTTGTCAGAAATGTCGGTCATTTAATGACAAACGATGCGATTTTATTTGATGGACAACCCATTTATGAAGGGATTATGGATGGGGTGATCACTTCACTCATTGCTTTACACGACCTTAATCGGAACAGCGAATTTGTCAATTCACGAACCGGCAGTATTTATATCGTAAAACCTAAAATGCATGGGCCTGAGGAAGTTAAATTTAGTGATGATTTGTTTAACGCGATTGAAGATCTGTTATCTCTCAAACGCCACACTATCAAAATCGGGATCATGGATGAAGAGCGTCGTACTTCAGTCAATTTAAAAGCTTGCATTGAACAAGCTAAAGCTCGTGTTGTATTTATCAACACCGGCTTTCTTGACAGAACCGGTGATGAAATTCATACGTCGATGCAAAAAGGAGTATTTGCACCAAAAGCAGAACTCAAACAACGCCCTTGGATCCATGCTTACGAGCAAGCCAATGTTATTACTGGGTTACATGCAGGTATGTCAGGCAAAGCACAGATCGGCAAAGGCATGTGGCCAATCCCTGATCAGATGGCTAATATGATGAGTGCAAAAATCGGTCATCCACAATCAGGAGCCAATACAGCTTGGGTCCCATCGCCAACCGCAGCCACATTGCATGCCCTGCACTATCATCAAATTGATGTCTATGCAGTCCAAAAAACTTTAAATAACAGTGAATTTGATGGCATTGATACTATTTTGGATATTCCATTAATGGAAGCGGATCGGTCGTTGACTTCGGCACAGATCCAAGCTGAATTAGACAACAATATTCAAGGTATTTTAGGCTACGTCGTGCGCTGGGTACATCAAGGTATCGGCTGCTCCAAAGTGCCCGACATTCATGATGTGGGTTTGATGGAAGACCGGGCAACATTACGGATCTCAGCACAGCACATCGCTAATTGGTTAACCCATGGAGTAGTGAACATCGCACAAATTGATGAAACCTTGGCACGAATGGCACAATTAGTTGATGAGCAAAACACCGATGATGCTGAGTACATTCCAATGTGTCCAAACTACAACGCCGCCATCGGCTTTCAAGCGGCGCGTGATTTAATCGTGCTTGGCACCACTCAACCTAGTGGGTATACAGAGCCCTTGTTACATGAACGTCGCCGCGAAATGAAAGCGACGCAAAGTTAATCCTAATTAGCGATTAACCTTGTGGCAATTTGTACATCCACCGGATAATTTACCGGCGTTGTAGTAACGTGGTGGTTCAATTGCTGCTCCACCACGAGCTGCATCGATTTTAGCTATAAATTCTTGCATATAATCTTGCATAAAAGGGTGATTAGCTCCCGTGTCACTGCCTTTTAAATTCGCAGCAATACGTCCCATATTGCGTAATGTACTAAGTACCTGCTGACGCTGTATTTCATTGGTATTGGCATCACTTGATACCGGAATAGCCAATGCTTGGTCTAGTTTCGACATTTGATAAGCAAGTTGATCCATATCGCTTCGCAAATCTGCTGGTTTCGTATAAGAAAAATCAGGTGGATAAGTGACTTTCATACATACAATATCATCCTTGATTTTAGTCGTAATTATTATATCGACTTTCGTAGCCATAATTATAGTTTATCTATAACCCATTGCCATTCTTGCCAGCCATGTTTTGAGTGGTTTAGCCAGATGCAACGCCGTTAATCCTTTGGTGCGTGCACTTGATAATAGACAATGATTGTTAGAAAAGCCATACAACAAGGCATTTGTTGCTGAAATTACGGTCTGACGATCACCTTTGCGGCGCAACCTAACGTCTTGCCAATGTGCAACACTGCCTAAATCAGATAATGTGGATAATGATTTCACGGAAGTGACCAACTCGGCAATATCTCTCACCGCTAAATTAAATCCTTGGCCGGCTATGGGATGTAACGCTTGTGCGGCATTACCAATACATAAGACAGGGGAATGGGCATCATCATGACGAGTTAATTTAAGTGGAAATGACTGCCTTGGCGACAGATAAGCAAATCGTCCCGCGCGATCACCAAACTCATCTTGCAGTGCCTGCAAAAATGCGTCGGGCGTTAATGCCATCAGCTCCGTTGCATGTTGCTCACGTGTACACCAGACTAATGAATAATATTGTTTGATGTGCTCATTGGACCGATTGGGAACGGCTTCGCTTTCTGTCGGAAGTGATACCGGAAGTAATGCCAGTGGGCCGTTCTCAGTAAAACGCTCAAAAGCGGTTAACGGTTGCTGGTATCTTGCAGGACCATATCGATCAACACCAACCATAGCGACGACACCCTGTTGTCCATAATCAGTAACTTCACTGCCGATCCCGATAGTATTTTTTAAACGCGATACTTGTCCATCAGCGAGGATAATTGCTCTTCCGTGTATCTGTTTGCCGTTATCGAGCAAGCAGACCTTAGTAACGTCATTTTCCGTGTTGATATCGATACATTCAGCCTGCTCAATTAGCGTTAATTGTCCTGCAACAGATGAGGTATCTCGCGCCTGGCTGATTGCGTGTTCTAATACACTAATTTGGGTCACATAACCTAAGGCATCGACCCCTTGTTCGCGGGCTGTTAAACGTGTCTGACCGATATGACCACGATCACTGATATGTATTTGTTCTATATCGCTTTTGATAAAATCAATATCAATACCCATTGCCTCTAGTTGTGACAATGTATGATGACTCAACGCAAGCGCACGAATATCATCCGCGTAAACCGCAGTGTGAGTCTCACTAGTAGTCACTAAAGTAACATGTAACCCTAACTTAGCATGCAATAATGCTTGGCACAGTAAAGCGCCAACGACACCGCCACCCACCACAATAATATCCGTGTGCAGGATAGAATCGCTTGAATTGACGGAATTCTGCGCGGTAGTCATTTAGGATTGCGCCATCAATGCTTCAATCGCAACGATGGTTTTAGGTACATCGTCGGTCAATACGCGGTTACCTGATGAGGTAATCACGATATTATCTTCAATTCGAATCCCTATCCCATGAAAGCGTGCAGGACAAGGACTACCAGGTGCAATATAAATTCCTGGTTCAACGGTCATAACCGTACCAGGTTGTAAAGGACAGGCTTTCCCACCAATACTGTAAGCCCCTACATCATGAACATCTAGCCCTAAATAATGCCCTAAACCATGCATGAAATATTGGCGATACGTTAAATTATCAATATTATCCGCAAGACAGCCTGTTAAGACTCCAAGATCAATCAATCCTTGGGTAATTATTTCAATCACGGCGTGATTTGCATCGGCAATTAACGTGTTTGGCTGCAGTAGCTCAATCGCAGCCATTTGTGCATTAAGTACAATCTGGTAGAGCGCAGCCTGATCATCAGTAAAACGTCCATTAACAGGAAACGTCCGCGTGATGTCGCCAGCATACCCTTCCAACTCACCACCGGCATCAATTAAGACTAACTCACCAGCATTCAATACCTGGTTATTTTGAGTATAATGCAAAATGCACGCGTTATCCCCACCGCCAACTATCGTCGTGTAAGCCGGTTGACGTGCACCGTGCTTAGCAAATTCAAATTGAATATGGGCTTCTAATTGAAACTCGTTCATGTCTGGCTGACAGACTTGCATAGCCACACAATGTGCCTGTGCCGAAATCTTACCTACCTTAGCCATCAAGGCTAATTCTGCTGGCGATTTAATGAGCCGCATTGCGTCTAACCATGCTTGGCAATCGACCTTTTGCGTAGGTGCTAAATCACTTTGTTTCGGCACGCGCTTTAAACTCAATATACATTCGTCTATTTGAGATTGTATTGGCTGAGCAAACAAACTGTAAACGATATCAACACCCGAAAAAATTTGCGTTAACGTCTGGGTTAATGCCTCACTAGATAAGGCTTCATCAACACCTAACAATGCCACGGCAGCCACACAGCCAACACGACGTCCATGCCAAATTTCGGCTAACGCATCTTTGGGTTGGCAAGATATGACTTGTCGTGTTTGACCTTGCGCATCTTTGAGCAATACCAAAACACTATCGGGTTCATCAAATCCCGTTAAATACCAAAAGTAACTGTCTTGGCGAAAGACATACTCAGTATCATTACTGCGCGGTACTAATTGGGCTGAGCCGATGACACACACACTATTAGGCTGCATCTTTGCGAGTATCGCACTGCGGCGCGTTTGATATTCTGATAAAGCAATCTTCGTCATAGTTCACTCTTTACGTGTTTTTAATGCACCGTTGGCTCGGTTTCAATTGGCATCGCTTTGCGTGCCGGCTGACACTCATTAAAGCAACTCATCGCAATGATTCTGACGTGCTCGATTAGGGTTAATAACTGGGCTTGCGTGTCTTCATCTTCGTCTTCTATACTTTCCATACGAGCGATTTCAGAAAAATCTTGGAGCCCTTCTTTAACATCATCTGAGCTACTTTCCAACGAAGGTTGGTGTAAGCCAAAACCTAGCATAAACCCTTGCACCCATAAAATAAGACCTTGCCCCTGTTCGCTCAGCGTTGCATCCGTATCAGGGATACACATCTCTAAACCAAACTCGACATCGGTCAATTGTGCAACAGTTGTATCATACAATGCACGTAAATGAGTGACTAATTCAGGTGCGAACGGCACTGAGTTATTTGCAACATCCGTCAATACGGCAAGCCAATCTTGATTATCAAGCGTCATACCACCACATAACATTCCGCAGATAATTCCATGCACCTCAGCGCCATCAATGAGTACATCATATTTGGCGAGTAAGTCTGTCGTTGTTAAAAAGTCAGGGGGATTGCTCATGATTCATTCTCTTTGGATTTAATAACATAAATATTATCAAATAATGTGCCTGTTTTCCTTATTGTCAGCAAATATATTTACATAAAATATCTGTACATCATATAGAGTTTTGGTATCCTATTTTAAGTCACCTAGGATGTTGGCGTGTTCATACATGTCCCTGGCCGATGCTTTAACCTAAGGAGGTTGATTCCACTACTATTGTGCAAGCTCAACCCGTATTGAGAAGCCTACGGTAATGATGATACTTCCGCCCTGAACATTTCGGCGTTCTGGGCGAATATGGAACGCGGCATCTTGGGAGACACTCCTTTTTTAGAGTCATCGTTGATTCATTAATTGAAATTTGACGACGATTCCACCCATTCCCTACAATACTAATAACAGACGGAAATATCGCATGGCAGTTATTAATTTTGGTTCTATTAATATCGACCACGTTTATCAAGTCGATCATTTTGTGCAACCTGGCGAAACTTTAGATACCAATGCTTACCAGATTCTCCTTGGCGGCAAAGGAGCAAATCAATCCATAGCTCTTGCCAACGCAGGTGTGGAAGTATTGCATGTGGGTTGTATCAATGAAAATGACGTACACTTTAAACAAGCGATGATTAAACAAAGGATTAATGGGCGTTTTATTCGTTGCACCGACACGCCCTCCGGTCATGCCATTATTCAAGTAACACCCAACGGTGAGAATGCTATATTTTTATTTGGTGGCGCTAATCGTGAAATTAGCACCGCAGATATCACTAAAGCCCTCGCCGATGCATCGCCTAAAGACTGGGTATTATTGCAGAATGAGACATCAGGAACCGCTGAAGTACTTGCACAAGCTAAAGCAAAAGGGCTAAAAGTCGCCTTTAACCCTGCCCCAATGACTCAAGATATTAAAAGCTTGAATTTTGCGCATATTGATTTGCTGATCGTGAATGAAGTCGAAGCCGCCGAATTATCAGAATGTTCCGAAATAGTCGATATTGAAGCTTTCTTTCATAGTCATTTTGCCCATGCAGAAGTGATCATCACACAAGGCAAGCAAGGCGCGAAACTCATCAGTAAACAAGCCGATAATACACCTGACATCGACGTCTCAGCCTTTGTGGTTGATGCTGTCGACACGACGGCAGCAGGCGATACGTTTATTGGCTATTTCATTGCGCATTATCAACAGCATCAACAAGCTAAAGCAGCATTGCGCTTTGCGTGCGCGGCTTCAGCATTGGCTGTAACCAAAGCAGGTGCAGCTCAATCCATACCACAATACGCTGACGTAGAAGCGTTTTTAGCACAACAACTATAATAACAAAGGTGCACAATCATGGCTCAGCATAAAATTATTCTTGATACCGACCCAGGCATCGATGATGCAATGGCTGTCTTTTTTGCTTTTCAGTCGCCAGATATCGATGTCCTCGGCTTAACCACTGTATACGGCAATGTACCCGTCTCGATGTCAGCGCAAAATGCATTACGCCTATGTGATATTGCCCAACAACATGATGTCCCTGTTACACAAGGTGTCGGCATGCCTTGGGTGGGACCTGAGTCAACCTATGCGCACTTTGTGCACGGTGACAATGGTTTTGGTGATATTGCCGTTGCGGATCCAACTCGCGAACTCGACCCGCGCTCATCGGCTCAATTTATTGTCGATACGGTCAAAGCTAATCCAGGCGAAGTAACATTGGTAGCAGTGGGTCCTTTAGGTAATCTCGCTTTAGCCTTACGCTTATGCCCAGAATTACCTAGCTTAGTCAAGCAAGTCTATATTATGGGCGGTGCCGCCTTTGTTAAAGGCAATGTAACCCCAGTTGCCGAAGCGAACATTTGGAATGATGCCCACGCGGCTGAAATCGTTTTTGGTGCATCTTGGCCGCTTACTATGTTTGGTTTAGACGTCACGTATGATATTCCTTTTGCACCAGATTTCGTTGATATCTTAGCTGACCAACATCCAGTCATGGGTGGATTTGTACGTGATGCATCCCAGTTTTACATGGATTTTTATTCACAAGATCACCCTGAACGTGTCTGTTATTTCCATGACGCATTTCCACTCGCTTATTTGATTCAACCGGATTTATTTGAATTTGTTACCGGACATGCCCGTGTAGGGACTGGCGAACTCGATCGTGGTCAAACAGTTATTGCTCTGCCAGGATCAACCATGAGTCCGTTATGGACAGAAGCGCAACAAGTCCATGTCGCAACCAAAGTTGATCATGCTCGACTCACGCAATTATTTGTTGATACCTATGGCCAACGTGGCTAATCTTAGCGAACATGAGCAAGCTACTCGGCGCGCATTGAGAACTTCGCTGCGCGCTAAACGTAATGCACTCACTCCGGCTGAGCAGCAGACCGCAGCTGAGGGCCTGCTCGACGTCGCACAATCTATTCTCGGCGATAGCCATATTATCGCTGCGTATTTACCTAATGATGGTGAAATTTCTCCACAATGCTTAATTAATCAAGCTTGGGCTCAAGGTAAAACGATTGCCTTACCAGTATTACATCCCTTTCATCCTTCCACCTTATTATTTGTCGAGTATCGAGCGGACAGCACGATGACAAATAATCGCTATGGTATTCCTGAACCGCGATTATATGCCAACAACATTATTCCAGTGCACCTGCTTGATACTATATTTGTGCCACTCGTCGGATTTGATGAAAAAGGCAACCGCATGGGCATGGGCGGGGGATTTTATGATCGGACGCTTGCGTATTTAACCCAACAGCAACGAGTTGGATATACCCCAGAGCCAATTCTCACTCAACCCAACTTGATTGGACTTGCCCATAGCGTGCAACAAATTGATGCCATTCCCGTTGCCCAATGGGATATACCGATGTCGCATATTTTGACAGCACAAAATTGCATAACTATTGCCTAAATTGTTGTAATATCCCTCTACACAAACCGATTCTAAATAATTACATTCATATTAGGAAATCCTCATGACTCAAGATGATAAAAAACGCGCAGCAGCCCGTGCCGCGTTAGCTTACGTAAAAAGTGATGATATTGTTGGCGTGGGGACAGGTTCTACTGTTAATTATTTTATCGAAGCGTTAGCCGAAAAAAAACACCTTATTGAAGGTGCTGTTTCTAGCTCTGACGCTTCTACCGCGCAGTTAAAAGCATTAGGTATTGAGGTATTTGATTTAAACAGTGTTGACCAATTTGATGTTTACATTGATGGCGCAGATGAGATCACCGAGCACAAGCATATGATTAAAGGTGGCGGCGCGGCTTTGACGCGTGAAAAAATTGTCGCAGCCGTAGCCAAAACCTTTGTCTGTATCATCGATGACACGAAACAAGTTGGTATCTTAGGAGAATTTCCATTACCCGTAGAAGTGATTCCAATGGCTCGCAGCTATGTGGCACGTGAACTCGTTAAGTTAGGCGGTGATCCAGTATATCGTGAAGGCGTCATCACCGACAACGGCAATGTGATTTTAGATGTCTATAATTTAACCATTTTAGACCCGCGGAAATTAGAAACACAAATAAATGAAATCGTCGGTGTCGTCACTAATGGCTTGTTTGCTCATCGCGGAGCGGATGTATTGTTAGTGGGAACAGACGAGGGTGTCGTGACCTTGTAACTCACTTGGCGACCTTAGCTGTAACATTAGTTACAAAATAAGACTAAAAAAGACTATTCAGCGTAGTCACATTTTGGTAAATTATTCATTTAGACGTCTAGATGTCTTTTTAACATTTTTTCAACAGGCTGATCGCACATGAGTAAGGTTTCACTACCCAAAGACAAAATCAAAATTCTATTGCTAGAAGGTGTACATGAAAGCGCCATAGAAACACTAAAGAATAATGGTTACAGTAACATTGAAAATCTCAAAACCTCGTTACCGGAAGATGAGCTAATTGAAAAAGTCAAAGATGTACACTTTATTGGTTTACGTTCACGGACTCAAATCACTGAAAAAGTGGTTGAGAACGCCAACAAATTAGTGGCCGTGGGCTGTTTCTGTATCGGTACCAATCAAGTTGACTTAACGGCGACTCAAATTCGTGGTATCCCAGTGTTTAATGCCCCATTTTCCAATACTCGTTCAGTCGCTGAGCTAGTACTTGGTTCTCTGATCTTATTATTACGTGGTATTCCAGCTAAAAACGCAAAAGCGCATCGTGGTGAGTGGGACAAGAGCGCAAACGGCTCATATGAAGCACGGGGTAAAACATTAGGGATTATTGGTTATGGCCATATCGGTACTCAATTAAGCATTCTTGCCGAGCATTTAGGTATGCGCGTACAATTTTTCGATATTGAAGATAAACTAGTACTTGGTAACGCCACCCAGATCAAAACGATGAAAGAATTGCTCAATACATCAGATGTTGTTAGTTTACATGTGCCTGAAACCGCAGGTACACAAGACATGATTGGCGCTGCCGAAATCGCCGAAATGAAAGACGGTGCTATTTTAATTAACGCAGCACGCGGCACAGTCATTGATATACCAGCTTTAGAAGCTGCATTAGAGTCAGGTAAATTAAATGGCGCAGCGGTAGATGTATTCCCTATTGAGCCAAAATCAAACCAAGAAGAATTCGAGTCGCCATTACGTCGTTTTGATAATGTGATCTTAACGCCACATGTTGGTGGTAGTACACAAGAAGCACAAGAAAACATTGGAATTGAAGTTGCCGGTAAACTAGCGAAGTATTCGGATAATGGGTCAACCTTGTCAGCGGTTAACTTCCCAGAAGTGTCGTTACCAGGCCATGCTAAACATTCACGTTTATTGCATATCCACAAAAATGCGCCAGGTATCTTGACTAAAATTAACCAAGCATTTGCGTCACAGAACATCAACATTGCTGCACAGTATCTGCAAACTAATGAAAACATTGGCTATGTGGTTATTGACGTTGAAACAGACCGTGCCGATGACGCCTTTGCGCAATTAACGCAAATTGATGGAACGATTAAAACTCGTATCTTGCACTAGCCCTTTATACTAATAGACACACAATAAAAAACGCTTAACGGCTGACTGAAGTGAACCGTTAAGCGTTTTTTTTGGTCTATGAAAAATATGGATATTTTTCTAGCGTTGTTTATTTAGAAGAAACTGTATACTAATGTCACTGCCGTTTCTGTATCAAGATTATCACTACCTTCATCAACATCTGTGTTGTGATCTAGTTTTAATGACACTTTCATTGAAAGCGCTCCATTGATAGTGGCAGAAACAGAAGTTAATGAACGCGTTTTGGTGTTTGCTTCACCGAATTCCGAAGATAAGGATTGTTTAATCTTAGCGGTGTCAGACAGCTTATGAGAGTACTCTAACGCGGCACGAACAATCACACTATTTAAATCTTCACCGTTTTGACCTTGGGAGAAACTATAACCTGGCCCCACTGAATAACTGAATTTGGATTTAGCGTCGTCCCATAACTTTTGGTTCCAACCTAACGCTACAGTCGATTGATATTTAAAATCAGAAAAACGGTCATCTTCATACGAGCCGAACACGAACAAACGTTGATTTTCTTTGGTTAATTTATAGTTAGATTGTCCAGATAAAAAGAACTTCTGAGCACTGGTTTTGGTCGCCGTCGTCGTGACATCGCCCGATCTAGAAGTTACCTTATCTTGCTTATACAAGGCAGCTAAGGAGTATTCATTACTCCAGTCTTCTAATTCTTGAGTTGCCGTCACCCCTGCACTTAATGACGTTGCTTCAGTATTACCCGTAGTAATAATCAAACCAAACTCACCGTCCATCGACAACGGTTTCTTTTCTTTGGCAACACTTGGCGCGGTTGCAAATAATGCGCATAAAACTAGGGCGATCGACGCCTTATTCGGAGACATAACTTTCCTTTTAACTAAATAGTGCTTGAAGAGCGTGTGCTTGTTGTTGCGCTTCTTCACAAAAAGCAATTAACTCTTTATATTCTATCGTTATTTTAAGTTCTTCTCTATAAATAATATACGCTTGTTCACAAAGCTCTTGTTCCCCAAGCAACCACACGATACCATTTGCTTGTAACAACAGACGTTCTTCTAAAGGTTTATTTGCCATCGTATTATCATGGGTATCCATTAATGGCGCATATAACTGTATTGGTAACTGCCATTGCTGATATATTGCGCCACTGAGCAACCCAAAGTCAAAACCAAACGCATGCAGTTGTTTACGCCAGGGCGATAGCGCACGCGTATCATTGATGTAGTGAGAATATTTTCAGGATCACGCAGTGCCGTCACCATCTCACCTAGATGATACAGCAAACCTAATACAAAAAATCGTTCAGATCCGCGGATATGAGACTTAGCTAAGCGCTGCGCTAACACCCCCGTTAATATCGATTTATACCAATGAGTTCTTGGGTTTACTAAGTCAGTGGTAAACTGTGACTGTAGCTTTTTCGCTGTTTCGGCCATAACTAACAGGTAAATAGCCTCGCCTCCGACAACATTTATTGCTCGGGCAATATTATCGTTCTGAGCGGGAAAACGAAATAAGGCCGAGTTTGCTAGGCGTAAGACCTTTGCACTTAATGCAGGATCAATCCCTATTAATGTTGAAAAACGTTTTAAAGAGTATAGCAGCCACAGCTAAAACAGCTCTGATTGCGATCCTGAGGCACTTTGAATTGTCTCGATATCATGTGTAGGTGCAGCGGTTTTAGCTTGTATGCGACGTGTATAGGACTGTTTGCGACGCATGCAAGCATCATTGATGATTTTTTTGGTGTTATCATCTATTTTAAGCCAGTTTACTCTTTCTTCACGTGAACGAAAGCAGCCAGTGCAATAGCCTTTAGGGCCAGACTGACAGACACCGATACACGGACTAGGAACGGTAAATAACTCTATTTGACGCATGGATTTGTCATATTAAAAACAAGATGGGGTAATTTTAGCAAAAAAAATCCCTAACCTGTCACCAGAATTAGGGATTTTTTGTTATTTACTCGAATTTACGAAAAAACTTACTTTTTCTTTGCTTTAGGATTCGGTAAATCGGTAATGCTACCTTCGTACATTTCAGCGGCTAAACCAATAGACTCATTCAATGTCGGGTGAGCATGGATAGTTAATGCAATATCTTCTGCATCCGCACCCATTTCGATCGCAAGACCGATTTCACCAAGCATTTCACCAGCGTTGGTACCAACCATAGCGCCACCAATAACACGATGTGTATCTTTATCAAAGATAAGCTTCGTTAAACCGTCAGTTGCGTCAGATGCAATCGCGCGACCTGATGCAGCCCAAGGGAAAGATGCCACTTCATAATTAACACCTTGCTCTTTTGCTTCTTTCTCTGTCAACCCAACCCAAGCTAGTTCTGGCTCAGTGTAGGCAACAGAAGGAATGCATTTAGGGTCGAAGTAATGCTTCATACCCGAAATAACTTCTGCTGCAACATGACCTTCATGCACCGCTTTATGTGCAAGCATCGGTTGACCCACTAGATCACCAATCGCAAAGATATGCGGCACGTTAGTACGCATTTGTTTATCAACATTAATAAAACCACGTTCATCAACGGCAACACCAGCGACATCAGCAGCCATTAATAAACCATTTGGTTTACGACCCACTGCAACTAAAACTTTGTCATAACGAACTGGCTCAGCAGGCGCCTGCTTGCCTTCAAAGCTAACATACAAACCGTCTTTTTTAGCTTCAACGCCTGTTACTTTCGTTTGTAGCATGACATTAAAGGTGTCTTTAATCGTCTTGTTATAAACTTTAACAATATCTTTATCGGCAGCTGGAATTAACTGGTCTAAAAATTCAACCACGTCAATTTTAGAACCCAGTGCTTGATAAACCGTACCCATTTCTAGACCGATAATACCACCACCTAATACTAGCATTTTGCCAGGGATGTCTTTCATCTCTAACGCGCCAGTAGAATCAATCACACGCTCATCCTGTGGAATGAACGGCAACGATACCGGCTCTGAACCTGCAGCAATAATCGCATTATCAAACGTAATTGTTGTGGTGCCTTTGTCGCCAGTCACTTCAAGGGTATTGCTTCCAGTAAATTTACCGAAACCTTGTACGTGCTCAACTTTTCGCATTTTTGACATGCCGCTAAGGCCTTTAGTCAACTGACTAACTACGCTATCTTTCCAACCACGAACTTTATCTAAGTCGATCTCTGGCTCGCCAAAAGACACACCATGACTAGATAAATGTTTCGCTTCTTTAATTACTTTCGCTACGTGTAGCAATGCTTTTGAAGGGATAAAACCCACATTCAAACATACACCACCTAAGGTAGCGCGGGCGTCAACAAGTACAGTATCAATCCCTAAATCGGCTGCACGGAACGCGGCAGAATATCCACCAGGTCCGGCACCTAAAACTACTAGTTGCGTTTTAATTTCGCTCATTATGACCTCAAAATCTCTTAATTTGGCAAAGGTTTAATTTATTCGTATGCAATCTTATAGGATAATCTGTCTAAGATCACCTAGCACATCTTTAACATGTACGGCAAAACGCGCTGCTAATGCACCATCGATGACACGATGGTCATATGACAATGATAATGGCAACATTAAACGAGGATCAAAGTCTTTACCATTCCACTTTGGTTTTATCTCTGATTTAGAGACACCCAAAATAGCCACATCTGGTGCATTAACGATTGGCGTAAATGCTGTACCGCCGATCCCACCTAAACTTGAAATAGTAAAACAACTACCTTGCATATCTGCAGCTTTTAATTTGCCATCACGGGCTTTAACACTGATTTCCATGATTTCTTGTGATAACGCATGAATGCCTTTTTGATCAACATCACGTACCACTGGAACAACCAGACCATTTGGTGTATCAACCGCTATACCAATATGGAAATATTTTTTCAATATTAGACTCTCACCATCCGCAGATAGTGATGAGTTGAACGTTGGGTACGCTTTTAATGCATCGGCAACGGCTTTCATAATGAAGACCAATGGCGAAATCTTAAAGCCTAGCTTACGTTTTTCTGCAACCACATTCTGTGCTTTACGGAATGATTCCATATCCGTAATATCCGCTTCATCAAACTGAGTAACGTGGGGAATAGTCACCCAATTGCGATGTAGTGTCGGTCCGGAGATCTTTTGAATGCGCGATAATGGCTTTTCTTCAATCTCACCAAACTTACTAAAATCGACTTTTGGTGCCGCTAGCACTTGTAACCCACCATTACCGGCTGCAATAGCAGTCGCAGCATTGGCTTTCGGACGTGATAGTTCATATTTAACATATGACTGCACATCTTCTTTCGTGATCCGACTTTTACTACCGGTACCATTAACTTGCGTTAAATCAACCCCAAACTCACGCGCTACACGACGTACTGATGGTGAAGCGTGCACTTTACCGGTTGGTTGGATCGGGGCAGCAGATGGGTGATGTGGAACTGGTGGCGCTTTAGGCGCTGCTGGAGCTACCGGAGCGGCGACAGGCGCTGATGCAACCGGAGCGGCTTCCACTGGTACTGAAGCACTGCTCGTCACTTCAAGATGCACAACTAGGCTACCTTGTGAGACTTTATCACCCACTTTGATATGCACTTCTTTGACAATACCCGCTTCAGGAGCAGGTACATCCATAGAAGCTTTATCCGTTTCTAAGGTAATTAGGCCATCTTCAGCTTCAACCACATCGCCAGGTGCAACTAATACATCGATAACATCGACATTTTCATCGCCACCAATATCTGGCACGGTCACTTCAATTACACTAACGCTTGCAGCGGCCGAAGCTGTCGCTGGAGCTGCTTCTGGAGCAGCCACTGGCGCTGCAGGCACATCAGATGCTGCACCGGCAACCGCCAATGTTACCACCAATGAACCTTCAGACACTTTATCACCCGCAGATAAGTGCATCGCTTTGATCACACCCGCTTGTGGTGAAGGTACATCCATTGATGCTTTATCAGTCTCAAGCGTTACTAGACCATCTTCAACTTCAACCGTATCACCCACCGCGACTAAGATTTCAATGACGTCGACATTTTCGTCGCCACCGATATCAGGCACAGTCACTTCAATCACTGACTCACCAACTGGAGCGGCTGCAACAGGAGCGGCTGCAGGTGCAGGAGCGGCTGCAGGTGCAGCAGCAGAAGCTGCCACACCGATTTTAGCTAATAATGTTCCTTCAGAGATTTTGTCACCAACAGCAACACAAATT
Organism: Glaciecola sp.; assembly: GCA_029251505.1. GTDB lineage: Bacteria > Pseudomonadota > Gammaproteobacteria > Enterobacterales > Alteromonadaceae > Opacimonas. The sequence continues at coordinate 23,037 of JAQXDG010000182.1, forward strand.
TCAGCAATTGACCCTGCAAATGGGGCAGGAATATCCATAGAAGCTTTATCACTTTCAACGGTAATAATTGAATCTTCTGCATCAACATTGTCACCAACGGCAACACAGATTTCAATTACCTCAACCGAATCTTCACCCAAATCTGGGACTAATACATCTTTAATATCAGACATTACATTATTCCTTATGCGTAAAGTGGGTTGATTTTGTCAGCGTCAATACCTAAGTCTTTAATCGCTGTTGCTAATGCTTTCTTATCGAATTGACCTTGTTTAGATAATTCATAAAGGGCAGCAAACGTGATGTAGTTGGCATCAACTTCAAAATGACGACGTAAGTTTTCGCGGCTATCAGAGCGACCAAAACCATCCGTACCTAACACGCGATATTGACCAGGGACAAATGCACGAACTTGATCAGCATACGCTTTGATGTAATCGGTAGTCGCAATCGTTGGGCCGTCGTGACCGACGTTAGATAAGACTTGAGTAATGTAAGGGACTTTTTGCTCGCCTTCAGCATGTAACATGTTGTAGCGATCAGCATCAATACCATCACGGCCTAGTTCATTAAATGATGTCGCAGAGAAAACATGCGATTCAACATTGTACTTCTCAGCTAATATTTTAGCAGCTTCGCGTACTTGAACTAAAATCGTACCTGACCCTAATAAATTAACTTTGGCTTTTGCTTTACCGACTGTGTCTAATTGATACAGACCACGGATAATACCTTCTTCACAACCTTCAGGCATTGCAGGCTGAACGTAATTTTCATTCATGACCGTTAAGTAATAGAAGACGTTTTCTTGTTCTTCTAACATACGACGAGTACCGTCACGAGTAATAACCGCTACTTCGTAACCATAAGTCGGATCGTACGATACACAGTTAGGGATCAAACCCGCTTGGACATGTGAATGACCATCTTGGTGTTGTAAGCCTTCACCATTTAGCGTAGTTCTACCAGCAGTACCACCGATTAAGAAACCACGACATTGGCTATCGCCAGCTGCCCATGCCATATCACCAACACGTTGGAAACCAAACATTGAGTAGTAGATGTAGACAGGTAGCATCGGTAAATCATTGGTTGAGTACGATGTACCGGCTGCAACGAATGATGCCATTGCACCTAGCTCGTTGATACCTTCCTGTAATACTTGGCCTTTTTTGTCTTCACGATAGAAAGCAACTTGATCAGCATCTTGTGGTACGTATTTTTGACCTTGGTTGGCATAAATACCTACTTGACGGAACAAGCCTTCCATACCGAAGGTACGAGCTTCATCAGGAATAATAGGAACAACGTTTTTACCCATTTGCTTATCTTTAAGCAATACAGTTAAGACACGAACAAATGCCATTGTGGTTGAAATTTCACGCTCACCTGAACCTTTAATAACAGCATCAAACGCTTTAAGAGGTGGAGCAGGAAGATCATGTGTGCTTTTTGCTAAACGCACAGGCATATAACCATGTAATGCTTCACGTTTTTCACGCAAATACTTCATTTCAGGGCTATCTTCTTCGAATTTGTAATACGGTAAATCACCGATATCTTCATCAGAAACAGGAATATTGAAACGATCACGATAATGTTTAACCGACTCGATATCCATTTTCTTAACGTTGTGCGCGATGTTTTTACCTTCACCCGCCGCACCCATGCCATAACCTTTAACGGTTTTAGCTAGGATAACTTGTGGACGACCGACTGTTTCTGAAGCACGTTTGTATGCAGCATAAACTTTAACTGGATCATGTCCACCACGGTTTAGGCGCCAGATATCATCATCTGACATATTCGCAACCATTTCTTTCAATTCTGGGTATTTACCAAAGAAGTTTTCGCGGGTGTATTTGCCACCATTCGCTTTAAAGTTCTGGTATTCACCATCAACTGTTTCGTTCATTAACTCGAGTAATTTACCCGTAGTATCACGAGCTAATAATGGATCCCAATAGCGACCCCAAACAACTTTAAACACTTCCCAGCCTGCGCCACGGAATGTACCTTCAAGTTCTTGGATGATTTTGCCATTACCACGAACAGGACCGTCTAAGCGTTGTAAGTTACAGTTAATCACGAAAGTTAAATTGTCTAGACCTTCACGTGAAGCAAGACCGATGGCACCTAATGATTCTGGCTCATCAACTTCACCGTCACCCATGAAACACCATACGCGCTGCTCAGAACAATCTTTAAGACCACGGTTAGTAAGGTATTTTAAGAAGCGCGCTAAGTAGATAGCTTGCATTGGACCTAAGCCCATAGATACCGTTGGGAATTGCCAAAAATCAGGCATTAATTTTGGATGCGGATAAGAAGAGATGCCTTCGCCACCGACTTCTTGACGGAAGTTATCTAACTGACCGGCTGATAAACGACCTTCGATAAATGCGCGTGAATAGATACCTGGAGAGACGTGACCTTGGACGAATAAATAATCGCCACCGTCTTTTTCATTTGGCGCACGGAAGAAATGGTTAAAACCAACATCATATAACATAGCAGAAGACGCAAATGAGGAAATGTGACCACCTAACTCAAGGTCTTTTTTAGAACCACGTAACACCATCATCATCGCGTTCCATCGGATCGCATGACGAATTTTGGTTTCAATGGTTTGATCACCTGGCATGGTCGGTTCTTGACCTGCAGGGATAGTGTTAAGATAAGCTGTCGTCGCATCATACGGCAAATGTGCACCGCTGCGACGTGCTTTCTCAATCATACTCTCTAATAAATAGTGAGCACGTTCTACTCCTTCCGCTTCAAGTACTGATTCTAATGAATCAATCCACTCTTGCGTTTCGATAGGATCGTGATCAACATGCTTGTTATCAGTCATGTGGTTTCCTTTTTATACTATGCCCAAGTTGCAATAATTGCTTAACTTGGATTGGTTTCAATACGCCGTAACACTCGCTGAATACGAGAGTCACGTTGATTAATGTTCAACAACGTTTCTTCAATAAAGGCAAGATGCGCATTGCTTGCTTGTCTTGCTTTTTGTGGGTTTTGTTGCACGATGGCTGCCACGATACTAACGCGTTGTTGAGCGATTTCGCTGCATGCTTCAGGATTGACTGCCAACATTTGTAAATTACGTTGAATGTTGTCAATCAGCATGGATTTCATACTGCGCATAACATGTTGTAACACCATGTTATGTGATGCTTTGGCCATGATGAGATAAAACTCACCTAATACATTGGCCTCTTTCTCTTTATCTTCCGTCGGCTCTATCTCGTCCAAACCCGCAAGTGCAGATTGTAAATGTTGATAGTCTTCAGGCTGTCCACGTAATGCGGAGTAAAATGCCGCCATACCTTCAAGTGCATGACGAAATTCAAGTAAATCAAATTGTGTTTCTGGGCGTTGAGAAATGAGTGCCAATAATGGCTCGGTCATATTTGAATTAATGCGCAGGCTGACATACGTTCCGCCGCCTTGCTTACGCTCAACGAGCCCTTTGGCTTGTAAATTTTGGATTGCTTCACGTAAAGAAGGACGAGAGACATTAAACTCTAAGGACAACACGCGTTCTGCTGGTAGCTTTTCACCCGCAACAAAACTCCCGTCCAAAATCTTGGCTTCGAGTCGCTCAGTGATCACATCTGATAGTTTTTGCTGTTTTATCCCTGACATATTCTTCTTTTTTTCACATCATTAACAAAAATAATGTTAACAGAAATTAACGTTATTTCGCAATTGGTAATACCAATTTACCAAGAATTTTAATCAGTTTATCTGATATGAAATGTAAGAACAAGCCTGCTGTTGCTTTTTTAAGCAATGTTATTGATTTTATTTATGTGGTTTATAACAAAAATATTAATTACGCGGAGCTAAGTACGCCCAGATAAGGCATCTAGGGCGTAAACAATAAAAAACAAAATCGATGAGACGATTAAGGGAGCAATCCTGATAAGGTTAAAACAGCAACAACCGAGAGTATAAATAGAACATTTCGCTTCGCTAACTGGACTAACGTTGTGGGTTCTGTCGTAATATCATCATCTGCACAGATAACATCTTCGGCTGCCGTCGCCACTTCAGCTAAGACTAGTTTGGCATGCTTGGAGGTATCAAATAACAAGCTGATCCATTTGGGTAAGGCACGTGAAAAATGCCCCACTAATAAAAAGCCAAATGCCGTAATTCGGATAGGTACCCAATCAATGATATGCAAGACTTTGGCTAATGCAGGTTGTGCTTGCAATGCATTGGCTTGACTATAACCATGTAATGCGCGTAAGCAACCATAAGCAATCACGCCAAAAACGCCCAAGACAACAAACATGATCATAGGCGCGGCGTAACGTTGGTAGTTGAGCCATATCAGATGCTGGCCGAATGAGCGCGGTTCATAACTGGCTAAACCTAGCTGTTGGGTATACATATCACAGGCTTGAATATCGCCGCGATTAGCCGCTTGTAAATAACACTTATACGTATTGCGTAATTCAGGGCAACCCACAGCCATGAATAATACAAACAAGGTTGCAACAAAATCAATGAGTCCGCTATTAAGCATCATCAATGCCAAGGCAAATAACACGCCGGGCAATAACCACATCAACCACATGACAGATGTAGTAGTCGTTGTTACAAGGTATTGTTTATTCTCTAACCAACTGATATATCTATCAATATAAAAGTTTCCATGACAATTATCCGGTTTACTAATCAACCTTTCGGCAAGTAATGCTAGAAGTAAATAAATTAATGTCATGCCGTGAGTCCTTTATTATTATTCGAATGCTCTTTTAGATTACTTCGCGTAAAACTAAGTGATTGGCGCAAACGCGGCCAGTCAAACGCGACACCAGGATCGGTTTTACGTCCTGGAGCAATGTCATTATGCCCCACAATGCGACCAATTGTAATCTTTGGAAATTGCGCTAAGAGAAAGTTACTCAGGCTTGCTAAAGCTGAGTATTGTGCAGCGGTATACGGCAAAGTATCCGTGCCTTCTAATTCAATCCCAATACTATAATCATTACACCCACTGCGCCCTTGAAATGTTGAGATCCCAGCATGCCATGCACGTTGTGCAAAATCGACATACTGGATCACGCTGCCATCACGCTTAATACAAGCATGAGCAGATACGGTTAGTCCTTCTAGCTCACTAAAAGATGGATGTTCGCAACTCGCTAAGGTTCCAGCAAAAAGCTGACTAATGTAATTCCCTCCAAAAAACCCCGCAGGTAATGAAATATTATGAATGACTAAGAGAGAGACTTCTCCAGCAGCACCATCTGGTCGTGGATTAAAATGTTCACACGGATGAAGCTGTGCTTGAGGATAGAAAATAGCCAAAACTTTTACCTATGATATAGTTAATGAACGTACAATAAATCAAGGATTTGCAAATGGCAACAACACCGGATAGCCCACAGGCGCATCCTTATGGAAAATGGATGGTTATTGCCGCATGGATCAGTGCCATTGGCTTGTTAGTGATTGTTTTTGATGGCGTTTTAGAAAATCAATATAACCCTAATCAGCATATTAATTATGCAACTACGCGTGCAGGTACGACAATCACCCTTGATCAAAACCGCCAAGGACATTATGTATTATCAGGCCAAATCAATCGTGTTCCGGTGACATTCTTATTAGATACGGGCGCAACCAGTGTGTCTATACCTGCGCAAGTCGCACAAAATCTAAGTTTACCTATTGGCCAGCAATATCCTGTACAGACAGCCAACGGTTCAGTGTTTGTGACTGATACCTTGTTAGACTCGTTAACCTTAGGCCCGATAGAACTACAAAACATACGCGCCAACATCAATCCAGGAATGCAATCAGATAAAATTTTATTAGGTATGAATGTCTTAAAAGATTTAGAATTGCGTCAACAAAATAATCAACTAACCATAAAAGTACCTACCCTATGAGTAATATTGACCCATCTTCGCCACTAGCGAGTAGCCATTACCCGCAACATCTCGCTAGCGATACCCTCATCCCAATGAGTATTATCCAACAGGATGTCGAACAGGCATTAGCCGAAGATCTCGGTGTCTTATCACAACAACATGGTGGAATGATCAGTAACATAGCCAGTAATGACATTACTGCGCAACTTATTCCTGC
>JAQXDG010000012.1 GCA_029251505.1 Glaciecola sp.
CACGATGCTTTATTCACTGGAATATAAAAATAACTATTACCCTGCTTAGCTACACCGCAAAAGGATAAGCTATCGCCTCATGACATTCATACCCTTCGACCGTGAAATCGTCTCGAGTAACCCAGGTTTCGATATCTTTTAATGATTTAATATCAGGATTAATCGTTAATTTCGGCGCTGCGAAAGGTTCACGTTTTAGCTGCACATCACGCATCAACTCAAGCTGATCTTCATAAATGTGTGCATTCACAATTTTATGATACGCCTTGCCTGGTTTATGGCCTGTAATTTGTGCCATCAGAGCCAATAAGACAAAGACTTGTACTTGGTTAAAGTTGATCCCCAATGGAATATCCGCACTGCGTTGCATACTATTGAGATATAATTTACCGCCGAGTAATGAAAAGTGATGCGTGTGCATACATGGACGTAAACAGCCCATTTCAAATTCACCCGGGTTGTAGAATGTTAAGATCTCACCGCGATCATCAACCCCACGAGATAAATCATCGACGATTTTTTGTAATTGATCCAGCGTAGAGCCATCGCTACGTTGCCAAGCGCGACCTTGCACACCATACACACGCCCCATATCATCTTCACCTTTGCGATGAGGATTATTGAGCCATGCTTGGTTTTCATTGGCATTCGCGTTCCACGTATTGCAACCTATTGCCCGAAAATCAGCAGCATTATCATAACCGCGAAGATAACCGAGTAATTCTGCGATCGCCGCCTTGTAGAAGCTCTTACGCGTCGTGACCAACGGAAATTCATTATTCTCAACATCATATTCCAGATCCGCATTAATCAAGGTCAAACAGCGTTTGCCTGTGCGTTCATTGGCTACCCATTCACCTTCATCAATGATGCGTTGACATAAATCTTCATATTGTCTCATGAGGTAGACCCTTTATTTTTCTGTCGAGTTAGTAATGCGGTTAGTCGTCGAGTATGAATAAGCGCGATAGATAATGACCGCACCAATAATAATCATAGGCAAGCTAAGTATTTGGCCTTGTGATAGACCCAGTGAGTTAAGACCTAAATGTGCATCCGGTTGACGGAAAAACTCAACCACAAAACGCACAATGCCATAACCCAGTAAAAACATCCCTGCAACAGCCCCTACCGGTTTTGGTTTGCGTGAAAACAACCATAACAAGGTAAACAACACCACGCCTTCTAAAGCAAACTGATACAACTGCGATGGATGTCGCGGCAATCTATCTGGATCAGTAGACGCAAAAATCACTGCCCAAGGCACATCTGTTGCACGCCCCCAAAGTTCACCATTAATAAAGTTACCGATACGGCCAGCACCAAGTCCAATAGGAACTAAAGGCGCGACAAAATCACCAACGGCTAAAAATGATACTTTTTTCTTGCGCGCAAACAATATAATGGCCGCGATGACGCCAAGTAAGCCGCCATGAAATGACATACCGCCAGTCCAGATTTTTATTAAATAAAGAGGGTCAGATACGAAATATTCAAATTGATAAAACAACACGTAGCCTAGGCGGCCCCCGATAATGACACCCAAAAATCCCCAAAATAATAAATCGCTCAAATCATCTTCACTCCAACCCGTGCGAGCAAGACGCTTTTTTGCTAACCAGTACGCTGCAATAAAGCCGACTAGGTACATGAGTCCGTACCAACGTACCGCTAACGGACCGATGGAAAAAATGACTGGGTCGATGTTAGAAAACACCCAATATTGTGCTTCTTGTAAGGGGGCTTGTAGCATGGTTTATATGATTCCTATCAACATGCGGATACTGACCAATACCATAAACACAGCGAAAATTCGCTTGAGCTTTTGGGTATCCATTGAATAACCTAGTTTAACACCAATTGGTGCAGTAAATACAGAACTGAGCACAATGCCTAGGGTTGCTGGTAAATAAACATAACCAAAAGAATATTCAGGTAAATCAGGCACATTCCATCCTGCTACGATAAAACTGGTGGTGCCAAAAATAGCGATAATCAATCCGCTGACTGCCGCACAGCCGATTGCTTTACGGATATCAACTTGGAAAAAAACCAATACGGGAACTAAAATTGCCCCACCGCCAATCCCCATTAACGCCGATATAAAGCCTGTTTTGAGTCCCGCCAGAGATAATATTGGACCATTTGCAGCAAAGCGTGACGCCGATTTTTTACCAAAAATCATATATATAGCGACAGCCATGACTAACACGGCAAACGTCGCTTTTAGATATTGTCCAGGAATAGCACTGGCAACATATCCGCCAATACTCGCTCCTACGGCAATACCTAAACCTGTAAAAACAATGACATGCTTATCTAAGTTGCCTAATTTATAATGTGCGCGTGAAGCAGAAAGTCCAGTTAAAATAATCGTAGATAACGATGTTGCAATCGCAATGATGATCGCATCAAATGGCGATATTCCCAAAAAATGACTCAGCAAATAAGTCAATGCTGGAACAATAATCAAACCTCCGCCAATCCCTAACAAACCGGCACTCAAGCCAACAATACTGCCCACACCAATACAGATAACTAAAATACTTAATTCAGGACTCATAGATAGAATTCTTTTAACAAATTAGCCACCGGCACGCACTAAACCGCCTAAGCTATGAGCCTCTAAAAAGGCCTCGACTTGGTTTTTTACATTACATGCGTCTTCAAGCTGGATGACTTCACTTAATAATTGTTGTGCTTGTTTAAGCTCAATACTTCGAATAACCCAGTTAATTTTACGAATATTATACGCGTTCATACTGAGTTTTTGATAACCCATTGCCATTAATAATACAGCTCCAGCCGGATCACCAGCCAACTCCCCGCACACAGTAATCGGTTTATGTAGGGTATTGGCCTGCGTTGCAATCGCTTGTAGCACCGCTAATACTGATGGATGAAAACTGTTATACAAAGATGATACACGAGGATTATTTCGATCAACCGCTAATAAATACTGGGTTAAATCATTAGTGCCTACAGAGAAAAAATCCACCAATTTAGCTAGCTGTGGTAATTGATACACCACCGCTGGTACTTCTAGCATGATCCCTAATTTGGGCATCATTAACGTTGAATGTGGATCGTTTGATTCTTCTTTGACTTCAAAAAAAGCTTGTTTGAGTAACCGCTTCGCTTCTTTCACCTCTGAAACAGTAGTAATCATAGGTAACATGATCTGCAGATTGGTAAAATCTTCACTAGCACGGATCATTGCGCGTGCTTGAACTAAAAATATTTCTGGTTGATCAAGAGTTAAGCGAATTCCACGCCATCCCAAAAAGGGATTATCCTCAACAATCGGCAAATAAGATAACGGTTTATCTCCGCCGACATCCAATGTACGCATCGTAATATCTTTGTCTGGATTGACTTGTAAAATACTACGATACAATTCATATTGTTCTTGTTCCGGAGGAAAACAATCACTTTGCATAAAAGGGATTTCAGTACGAAACAATCCTACCCCTTTAATATTATCATTATCAGCCAAATCATGTTTCACCGCTAAACCCGTATTCACATACAAATGCATTTCATGATGATCTTGCGTAACCGATGGCTCACTCCCCAAAGCATCAATTTTGGCATAGAGTAATTGTTCTTCATTGATCAGCTGCTGAAACTCACGAGCTTGTTGAGGCCCTGGTGCAATCGTTATTGCGCCGGCATAGCCATCAACCAATAACATTTTATTATCAAGCAATGAAGGCAATACGGACGAAATCCCCATAATGGCTGGCACACCCAACGCGCGAGCTAAGATTGCGGCATGTGAGTTCTGTGACCCATGGATAGAAATAACCCCTTTGAGCATGTCACTTGGACATTCGGCCAACATCGACGCGGTAATTTCCTTTGCAACCAAAATAAACGGTTTATCTGGAAATTGTCGCGCTTGCTTTGTCGGATTTAATATATATCCTAAAATGCGATTCGATAGGTCGATGATATCAACAGCCCGCTCTTGCATGTAGGGATCTTGCATTGCCTTGAACCGAGCGGCATAGTTTTCGATAACAATTTTTAAACTAGTCGCGGCATTCCAGCCTTCCTTGATTTGCTGTTCGACTTCACGCCCTAAACTACTCGCATCCAGAAGCTGATCGTACATGGTGAAAATCGCTTTTATATCATCCGGTAATGACTCGTCTAAGCCAGCCGACAGTTGTTTCACTTCGGCACGAGTAATATCAACCGCATCGCGATAAGCAATAATTTCATACGCTTCATTTTTATGGCGGCGATTAACTAAGTTGCTCAACAAGGCTTGTTGATTCCAACCAAAACCAATCCCCATTGCTAGCCCATTCGCTCCCGGCACGCCATTGACGGTTTTAGGACCTGAAGGTAATGCTAAACTTTCGGATTGAATCAATTCGCCCAGCATATCGGCATTGGCAATTTCTAATGCGATTTGTGTGGCGAGAGTGACAAGAAAGGCTTCTTCATCAGGTGAAAAACGGCGCATATCTTTTTGCTGCATCGTCATCACCCCCAGCACTTTACGTTGGTAAATGATTGGGGTGCCTAAAAAGGCATTATATTCTTCTTCTTTTACTTCAGGGTAATGCTTAAAGCGTGGATGTTCGTGCGCGTTTTCAATATTTAAGGGTTCTTCGCGTTGCCCCACTAACCCAATCAAACCTTCTGAAAAACCGATGCACACTTTTCCCACTGCATTTGGATCGAGGCCGTTAGTTGCAGTTAGCACCAAGTGTTGCTTTTCATAATTGGCTAAATAAATAGAACACGAATCAACTTCCATTGCCGCTTTAACCAGAGTAACTAAACGATTTAAGGCCGCGTCTAAACCCGGCGTGCGGCTGACTTCTTGTACAATTTGCTTTAAGGTCGTGAGCATCTTAATTCATTCTCCAAGAAAAAAATCAATAAGCTAATTAGTAGGCCGCTTTTTTCTGCGTGTCTTATTGCGACGTGCTGACCTATTGGGATTCTGCTTTTGTGTTGTTTTTTGTTCGGTTTTGACTTGTTGCTTTAATCCGTTAAATACAAATGGCATCAGCTCTTTAAGCGCCCGACGATAGACTTCACGTTTAAATGAGACCACATTACGAATGGGATACCAAAAGCTAGTCCAGCGCCAATCATCAAATTCAGGATGGGATGAGTGCAATACATCCACATCTTTTTCTTCGCAAGTTAGACGCAACAAATACCACTTTTGCTTTTGACCGATACACACAGGTTGAGTGCCTGAACGAATCAACCGCTTAGGTAACTTATAGCGGATCCAGTTTCGAGTTACCCCTAACAGTTCCACATCAGCAGGTTTGAGACCTACTTCTTCATGCAATTCACGATACATTGCCTGCTCAGGGTTTTCGCCTAGATCAATTCCACCTTGTGGAAATTGCCACGAATGTTGGCCGTAACGACGCGCCCAAAAAACTTGCCCCTGTTTATTGCAGATAATAATACCGACATTGGCACGGAATCCTTCAGTATCTATCACTTGGAAACCAATTCGGTGAATATTTAATATGTTGACATTCTTTCATAAACCACTATCTTTTCCTAGTAATAACTGACACTTATCAAAGAAATAAATGACTAAAAGCAGAGCTAATGAGCCTTATATTGATGCATCCAACCATCGCCCTCCTACTATGCCGCCGGCAAGTGCTGCAGAATTGTTTGCCCGCGCAGAAATAATTGCTGGGCGAACGTTAGGTGAATTAGGTGATAACGCTGACGTTGTCGTGCCTGAACATTTTAAGCAACATAAAGGATTTACCGGTCAATTAATTGAATTATGGCTCGGTGCCAGTGCCGGTTCGAAGCAACAGCAAGATTTTCCTGAATTAGGGATAGAGCTTAAAACCATCCCAATTGATCAACAAGGACAAGTATTAGAAACAACTTATGTATGCTATGTCCATCTGTTAGCCCATATTGCCGAGCAATGGCAGACCAGCGCCGTTCGCAATAAACTCGCTCAGGTATTATTTATTCCAGTCGTCGGTGAACGCGCCATCCCGCCTCGTGAACGACAACTCGGCATGCCAATCCTATGGCAACCTAGCGAAGAAGAATCAGCCCTGCTAGCGCACGATTGGGAAGAGTTAATGGAATTAATTAGTCTGGGGAAGGTAGAACAAATAACAGCTAAAATGGGCGAAGCATTACACATTCGCCCCAAAGCTGCCAATGGCCGGGCCTTAACGGATGCAATTGGCAACGACGGTCAGACTATACAAACCCGACCGCGAGGATTTTATTTACGTAAGCCATTTACACAAGCGATTATTAATCGAGCTTTTGACTTATAGTGGCTGTTAATAGCTTTATAGCGTATCGCTAGATTCGGATGCTTTAGATACTTCAGCTTTCGGCTTTTTGTTAAGTTTCTCGATATCTGCATCTAAGATTTTTTCAATTTTTTTACGGCCCAAAAATGCAATGGGTGCGTATTTACTTCTGCGTTTAAATAATTTTGATAATTTCATAATATTGCCCTTTTAATATTTCCTTTCGTTATAAGTATAGCAAAAAAAAGGTATTTTGTTAACTGATGCTTTTTTTACCAATATACTTCGGCATTTAATGCCACATCCCTTGTCATTTCCATTACATTCAATAATGCATTGGTTTTATCTGATGTCCACTTCAGTAAATCTGTTTTATCATCTAAATCTGTCTCTTGTAAAATTTGCTGTAACAATGCCAATGCGTTTAATTCTTCCATTCCAATCGCTAAATCTAACCAAGGTGCCCGAAAGCCTTCTCGTCCTTCATCAAATAATCCTGCTAACATAAATCCATTAAGTAACGTTTGTCGTAATATGACTTGTGCAGATAGGTATTGTGGGGCTTGCATTGTTTTATTTGGCATAGCCTGAAGTAGCGTTTGCCACCCTTGTGATAACCAACCATGTGCATGCTCTAATACTGGCGCATCAAAGCCATGGGCACTTCCACGCCAAGGGCGGTTTAACAGCAATGCCGCTGTTTTCAGTTGAATACTCGCAGATTGCTTAGAAAAAATAATATCTTGTGGTGCATGTGCATTCAGCAGCCCTTCTTTGCGACCTTGTAAATAACTCATTAAGGCTGAGTCTTTATTTAAACGTTTGCTAAAAGGCCCTTTGCGCGAACGTAAATAGCGGATGGCATGGATCTCATCTTGCCATTGTAGTTTTTGCAAAAACTTGATCAAATCTCGATGCAGTTCTAATAGTTCTTTGCACTGTAACACGGGCAGGTATAACGAAAACACTTGCAGCAACAGACGAATCGAACGCACCATTTCAGTTAAAGCTTGCAGTCGATAAGTTTCTACATACACAGTTTGATTATGCTGCCAATGCTGTAAAGCATAGGCAACCGCTGACTCAAAAGCCTGCTCAGTGGATGCGTTACGATCGATTGGTAACACATAGGCCATTTTTTTAGGTTGTAACGCTTTACCACTCACCAACGCATACCCATACGCCGCTTTGGTCAAATTATTAACCCGCACATCACAATATTGAGCAATAGTATTGGCTAAAGAAAATAATGCATTCGGTTTACCTTTGATTAACTCCAGCTCAATCTCATTAATCGGATGCTGGTCTTTGTCAGTAGCAACTTCTCCAACATCAAATACTACTTCAAAATCATTGCCTTCAGCATCATTTATACGATACGTTGTCCGATGAAAATGAGTAGTAAACAACGGTGCTAAAGTATTTTGTATTTGATTAATATCAAAAGTGACTGGCCATATGTCGTTATCAAATAAGCGGATATCGACATTCGCCGTGGCCAACGGCAGATTAAACTCAGGACGTTGATGTAACCCGCCGACAATCGTGCCTTTCATTTTTAATGTTTGTTCGTGTACGTCATTAGTTGAGCGCACGCGTAAGCCCATTTTATTCTGGCGTAAAAGCTGATCTGGCGTATCAAAATATTGATTTTTCAAGGTCTTTTTAGACACCTCCACTTGCCCATCTAACAGGGGTAACACCTGTTCTTCGAAGGCAAGCAGTGGATTATGTAACGCAATTAATTTTAATTCGACTTCCATCGGCGTTTGGATTTTTTTAGGCATACTTACTCATCATCGACCAAAGTCATCAGAGAAGTGTTACCACCCGATGCGGTAGTATCAATACTGATGGTTTTTTCAGTAACTAAACGTTGGATTAAATTATCATTATATTCTGCCGTAATCACAGGAAGTATTGCGCCATTTCGACTAGCTAGCATACTTGCTATATAAGCACTTCGATCTGTATTACTGTCCACCACAACACCTGCAAGATGCTCATCTTGTAATAATGCATCTAAATGACGTAATTGCGCCACTTGCAAAACAGCAGCATCGGTACCTGTTGCAATTAACTTATCTCGAAATGCCATCGCCTCAGCGTAAAATACGTCTGATACTACCGCAACCACAACATTTCCAGTAGCCAATGCTGTCACAATCGATAATGTCCAATAATCAAAAGTAACATCTTTATCTGCAAAACAAATCAAGACACCACGTGGCTCCAATGACAAAGCATTGTATTCGCCCGTTGGACCAGGTAACTCTGTCGGTTTATGTAAACGTTTTTCTATATGAATTAACTGATCGCGTGCCGCAGCAAGGGTGTGATTTAAATCATCCGCAAATTCATCAACCGAGTCCACGGTGGCAATCTTCGCCAATAATTGACGTACCGCTGAAATACGGTCATTGAGTGACGTCAAGCGCCATGGATTTTCAATGGCAAGGGCTTGTTTCATAAATTGCTGTGCTTCAACATGTGCCTGAGCATCAGATTGCAACGCCGGATCGGTATCATCAATGGTAACAATTTGAGTGGCTTTAGGTGTCGCCACTTCTCGTAACAAACGAGGTAAATAATGAGGACCACCGGCTTTAGGTCCAGTTCCAGATAATCCACGACCACCAAACGGTTGCACACCAACCACTGCACCAATCATATTGCGATTGATGTAAATATTCCCAGCACGCGATAATCGCGCTAACTCTACGGCTCGAGATTCAATCCGAGTATGTATCCCCATCGTTAAACCAAAACCGGTAGCATTAATTTGTTCTACCAGGCCATTAACGTCATTGCCTTTAAAGCGAATGACGTGTACCACAGGACCAAACACCTCTTTTTCTAATACATCAATATGATCGATTTCATACAGTCTTGGTGCAAAGAAATGCCCTTTTTCTGCTAAGGAACCAAGATCCGATTGATAAAGTAACTGTGCACGCTTAGCAATTATTTGCGTGTCCATGTATGTAACATGGGAAGTCAAAGCGTGTAGTGCTTTGGGATCAATCACCGGACCCACATCTGTTTCTAATAACCCCGGATCGCCAATGTGTAATTCTGCCAACGCGCCTTTGATCATGCGAATTACATTGTCTGCTATTTTTTCATGCACAAACAACACACGCATTGCCGAACAACGTTGCCCTGCCGATTGAAAGCCAGAGGCAATTACGTCATCAACGACCTGCTCAGGTAGCGCTGTTGAGTCAACTATCATGCAATTTTGACCACCGGTTTCGGCGATTAATGGTACTTGTTCTCCACCGCGTTGCGCCAATATTTTAGATATTAATGTGCCGGTTTGAGTTGAGCCGGTAAACATGACGGCCTTGATACGTGGATCAGGTAATAATGTTTCTCCGACACCTTGTCCAGGAGCAATAATCAGTTCGACGGTGCCTTCAGGTAAACCAACGGAATGCATTAAATTCAACGTAAACAATGCCATTAAACTGGTTTGTTCTGCGGGTTTAGCGAGTACTGTATTACCTGTTGCAAGGGCTGCAACAATTTGTCCCAAGAAAATGGCTAATGGGAAGTTCCACGGACTAATACATAAGATTACACCACGTGCCTGCAAACGTTCATCGTTAGCGAGTATTTGCGCTTGAGCTGCATAATAACGACAAAAATCGACCGCTTCACGGATTTCATCAATGCTATCTTGGGTGACTTTCCCTGCTTCTTTAACGCACAAAGCAATTAACTCTGGCATATGACGCTCTAACGCATCCGCAATACGATTGATAATCGCTGCACGTTCTGTCACATTAGTCGCCGACCAATCAGCAAAGGCACCTTGAACCGTATCTAATTTAGCCAACATGGTTTGTGCATCTTGATAATTCAATTCACCAACTTTCTCTGACAAATTAGCAGGATTGAATACTGGCGTGGCATTACCTATCGTCCCCATAACAGGAATATGCTCATCGACCCAACGATTCATATCCAACTGTAATTGAATCAATGATTGAGAATCATTGATATCGAGTCCTTTTGAATTGATTCGTTGTGTACCAAACATGTCTTTGGCGCGAACAATATGCGGATTAGCTTTATTGGCTAGGCGCTGCGTACGCTCCACAGGATCAGCTAATAACGACTCAACCGGTAAGTCAGGATTGACTATCGCATTGACAAAGGAGCTATTCGCGCCGTTCTCTAATAAACGACGAACCAGGTAAGCAAGCAAATCTTCGTGTTCGCCTACAGGGGCATATACACGACATTGAATACCGACTTCTCTAACGACTTGGTCATACAGCGAATCCCCCATACCATGTAAACACTGGAACTCAAATCCTGCTTCATTGCGCTTGATGCTATCACCACCCGCTAATTCAATGATCACTGATGCGGTGTAAGCATTATGTGTCGCAAACTGAGGGAAAATCGTATCGCGATAATCGAGTAATTTATTGGCACATGCGTGGTAAGACACATCCGTGGACGATTTGCGGGTAAAAACTGGAAATTCGTCCAATCCCATTTGTTGAGTGTGCTTAATTTCACTATCCCAATAAGCGCCTTTGACCAAACGAACCATCATTCGACGACCTACGGTTTGGGTCAGTACTCGCAACCACTCAATAACATGAATAGCACGCTTTTGGTAAGCCTGGACAGCTAAACCGAAGCCTTCCCAATCACCTAATTCTGGATCACTAAATACCGCTTCAATAATATCTAATGAAATATCTAAACGTTCTGATTCTTCAGCATCGACGGTTAAACCAATATCATATTGCTTGGCTAATAAACACAACGCTTTTAGTTTTGCTGGGATCTCTGACAGTGCACGCTCACTATGCGTAAATTCATAACGAGGATGAATTGCAGATAACTTGACTGAAATACCAGGAGAATGAATCGGTCCTTTGCCATTGGCAGCTTTACCAATAACATGAATTGCAGACTCATAAGATTGATAATAGCGATCTGCATCCTCTTGAGTTCGTGCGCCTTCGCCTAACATGTCATACGAATACACATAACCATGTGACTCTTTACCTTTAGCTCGCTTCACAGCGGCTTTAATCGTCTCGCCCATTACAAACTGACGCCCCATGACTTTCATGGCAATAGTCATGGACTTACGAATTACTGGCTCACCTAAACGACCAATCGTTTTTTTCAATAACCCAAATTGGGCTTTTTTCTTCTCGTCAGCATACTCAACCATGTTACCCGTAAACAACAAACCCCATGCAGATACGTTAACAAATAACGAATCGCTATTGCCTAAATGCGGAGTCCATTCGCCTTGAGTTAATTTGTCACGGATCAACTCATCTTGAGTGTCTTTATCTGGTACACGCAGTAATGCTTCAGCTAAGCACATCAACACTATGCCTTCGGCAGTCGATAAGGAAAATTCATTAAGCAACGCATCAACACCACCATGGCGTTCTTGTTCACGGCGAATTTGTAGCACCATTTTGCGCGCACGTTCCCATGCACGACTGCGTGCTCGCATGTTTACTTCTGCTTGAGGGAGAATATGATCGACCGCTTGATCTTCATCAATACGGTAAAAATCGCGAATTTTTTGACGTAACGGACAGATTGGATTAGAGAGTTGTGTGCGTAACATAACACCACCTTTTTTGTTATTATAATTAGCGACGATTTGCAAAGGCCGTAATGTATCGTTAATCGCCAAATGTTGCTAGAATAATCGCTAATAAATACTTAATTATAGTGGTACTTTTTCGTTACCCTGTGACTAATTCTTGTTAGCAATTCATAGTTGATGGTGCCAACGTGTTCTGCAACCTCTGTAACGCTTAGATGTTGCCCCCATAATTCGACATTATCGCCGATAGCAACCGGCTCAATAACATCCGTTACATCAACAGTAATCATATCCATAGAAACACGTCCCACTAATGGAATTTTTTGTCCATGTAGCCATGCAGGCGTGCCTGTTGCCGCATGCCTCGGATAACCATCACCATAACCAATGGCTAACGTCGCAATGACACTATCTCTAGTTGCATGCCAAGTTTGTCCGTACCCGACTCCCTCACCTTGTTTAATGTTGCGTAAACCAATGATCGCAGCAGAAATTTGCATGACAGGTTGCAGTGAAAGTTTAGAAGTATGCTCAGATGCTTTATTCATTGGCTCTGCGCCATATAATGCGATGCCTAAGCGATTCCATAATCCATGAGACATCGGGTCGGCAGCGATGGCAGGTGAATTAGCCATGCTGATTGGCAGTTGGTAGGTACTAGCTACTTGGGTAAGTTGCTCCATTTGCAATCCATTAAATGCATTACTGGGATCATCTGCACACGCAAAGTGCCCCATTAACACTGCCTTTTCCAAGGTATTTTCTGGCAACGATGCTAGTGCTTGTTCGAGCTGCGCTACGGTCAACCCTAACCGATGTAACCCCGTATCGACCTTAAACCATAGCGTTGGAATAGGTTGACCTGCTGCTAATGCCGATAATAACCAAGTCACTTGTTCTGGTTGATGCACCACCATCCACAAATCATGTTCCAATGCTAACGTTAAATCTACTGGCTGATGGGCCCCCTCAAGCACAAGTATCGGTTGGGTAATCTCATGTTCTCGTAATGTTATCGCTTCATCAATAAACGCAACGGCAAAACCATCTGCAACTTGCTGTAAATACTGCGCAACCGCTATCATTCCATGCCCGTAGGCATCTGCTTTGATGACAGCCATCGTTTTACTGTGCGGTGCAGCTTGCTGAGCTTGATGGTAATTGTGAAGCACAGCCGCTAAATTAATATTGGCAAAAGTCTGACGCGGCACAACATATCCTTAAGTGATTGAACACATTTCCATGATGGTATAACTTACGTTATACTGTTATTTACTAATTTATATAAAAATAAGCCAAGATGCTAGCTCAATATACCTCATTAGATATTTTAGTATTTGCACTGTATGGACTTTTGCTATTTGCCAGTGGCTGGTGGATCAATCGTGCAGCAGTCTCCTCACAAGATTTTTTCTTAGCGCAAAAGCAAATGCCAATGTGGTTAGTAGCGATCTCGATTCTTGCCACCTCCCAGTCCGCCGCTACCTTTTTAGGCGGACCAGATCAAGGGTTTCGCGGTAATTTAACTTACCTTGCTACAAATATCGGCGCCTTCATTGCTGCCATCATTGTCGCGCGTTGGTTGATACCTTTATTTTATGAACGCCAAGTATCAACCGTCTATCAACTACTGCAACAGCGATTTGGAGAAGCACTGAAACAACGAGCGGGTATGGTGTATTTATTTGGCCGTTTATTTGCCAGTGGTGCCAGGTTGTATATTGCTGCCATTGCGGTAGCGATGATCCTCTTTGGCGATATTGCATCAAGTAGTGTCATGAGCGCAATAACCGTGATTGTTGTGATTGGTATTGCTTATAGCATTGTCGGGGGTATTCGCAGTGTTATATATTCAGATGCAATTCAATGTGCGGTATATATTTCTGCAGCAATTGCCGTGGTGGTCGTTCTAATTAACAGTATCCCTGCGGATTTGCCAAGTATTTATAATGCCTTAAACGAACCCATTCCCGCGTCTTCAGGAGTCTCTAAACTCACACTATTTGATTGGCGTTGGGATTTTAGTGCGGCGGGTGTCTTTACAATGGCATCGATTTTTACAGGTTTTATACTATTAAATATTGCTGCATTTGGTTTAGACCAAGATCTCACACAACGTGCTTTAACCTGTGAATCAGCGACTCAAAGTGCGCGCGCGATGTTGCTATCTATCGTTTTATTAATCCCTGTCATGCTGTTGTTTTTAGTCATTGGATTGTTACTCTATGTGTACTATCAACGTCCCGATTTGATGCTCTCTGGATCATCGGGTGTCACACCAGAGTTTGCAGGCCAAACAGTCACTGTATTTATGCACTATGTGTTAACTACTTTACCTGCAGGTATTAAAGCTTGGGTCACAATTGGTATTGTCGCTGCGGCTTTATCTACCTTAAATTCAGGGTTAAATGCGATGGCGTCGGTCATCATTGATGATTTATTGAAACCAAGATTACGCGAACATAAATTATCGGATGCTCGCTGGTTGTTACTCAGTCGCCTAGCTATGCTTGGTGTAGGGATCGGATTAGGATTAATGGCTGCACTGTGCTTTTATTTACAACAATATTCAGATATGCCTTTGTTATCATTCGCATTATCGGTTATGGTTTTTTCATACAGTGGTCTGTTGGGCGTGTTTTTTGTGACGTTATTTACCAACAGAGGTAACGCAACGAGCATGAGCTTAGCATTAATTATTGGGTTTATAGTGCCTGTCTTAATGCAACCCTATGTCTTTGGTTTAAATATTGGCTTTACTTGGCAATTATGCCTTGGTACGTTGGCGTCTTGCCTAGTTGCTGCTTGGCCCAAAAATAACCCTACTCATTAAAATAATAAGATTAACACAACTAAATTAATAAGGATTCAACATGCGTCTATCACTCATCGCACTGGCTACAACACTTGCTTTAACTGCTTGTACTCAAGCTCCTCAGTCAAGCACAACAACCGATGCTCAAGCCACGATTGTGGCCGCTTCAAAATCCGCTATGGATGAATCAGCTCGTTTAAATGAATGGTTTGATGCCAAATATGAAGCCGAAGTATTAGAAAGCCCAATTAATCTTACTTATCTAGGACGCAGTGAACGCAAAGGAGAAATTGACGACTTTTCTCCAGAAGCCATGGCTAAAAGTATTGCGACGAAACAAGCTAACTTAGCTCAATTAAAAGCACAATTTGATTACAATAAACTCAGTGATAGCGCTAAAATCTCTTATGATTTTTGGGTCTACCAAACTGAGCAAGCAGTCGCAGAATATGCGTATCGTGATAACAGTTATGTATTTGATCAAATGACAGCAATACATAGTTTTTTCCCACAATTGTTAATCGCTTTGCATTCAGTCGCAACCGTCGAAGATATGGCATTTTATTTACAACGGATCAGTGGTAGTGCACATGGTTTAGATCAGTTAATCGCATCATCTAAAGCCATTGCGGCCAAAGGCGTCCGTCCACCCTATTTTGCATTTGATGCGGTGATTAATGAATCGCAAAAAATCATCACCGGCGCACCATTTACTGATGCCCCTGATAGTGCCATATGGAGCGATGCTAAAACCAAAGTTAATGGTCTGGTTGAAGCTGAATTGTTAGAGCCCGCTGAAGCGGATGTGCTTTTAGCAGACATAAAAACCGCACTTGTCACTGAATTAAAACCCGCTTATGAGCGCTTAATTGAATGGCAGAAAACCGACCAAGTTAATGCCACCGCGCAAGCCAGTGGTGTCAGTGCATTGCCTGATGGGCAAGCTTATTATAACCAACGTTTAGCAAATCAAACCACCACGACACTGACTGCTGATGAAATTCATAATATTGGCTTAGCTGAGGTGACTCGTCTAAAAAATGAAATGGAAGTCGTCAAAGCCGAGTTTGGTTTCAGTGGTTCACTGCAAGAGTTTTTCGTGTTTTTACGTGAAAATAAAGATGATGAACGTCTGTATTATCCTAACACTGATGCTGGGCGTCAGGGTTACCTTGATGATGCCACCGCTGCTATTAATAAAATTAAAGCCGTATTACCTGAGTACTTTGGGATCTTACCTAAAGCTGATATGGTCGTAAAACGTGTTGAAGCCTTTCGTGAACAAGACGGCGCCGCACAACATTATTCTCCCAGTACTCCTGATGGTTCAAGACCGGGTGTGTATTATGCACATTTATCTGACATGACCGCCATGCCTAAACGTGAATTAGAAGTGATTGCTTACCACGAAGGCTTGCCTGGACACCACATGCAAATCGCTATTTCATTAGAATTACAAGGGATCCCGACATTTCGTCAACAGTCTTATTTGAATGCCTATGGCGAAGGCTGGGCGTTGTATTCAGAATGGTTAGCAAAACAAATGCCTGGTACGTATCAAGATCCACTTTCTGAGTTTGGCCGTTTAGGTTCGGAAATGTGGCGTGCTATTCGACTTGTCGTGGACACGGGTTTACATGCAAAAGGGTGGAGTGAAGCCCAAGCCATAGCTTATTTTAAAGAAAATTCGGCCATCACTTCTGAGCAAGCACAATCAGAAGTGCGTCGTTATTTAGTGATGCCAGGACAAGCGACGGGATATAAAATTGGTATGTTAAAAATTCAATCATTACGTGCGATGGCTGAAGAACAGTTAGGTGATAAATTTGATATTCGTGCTTTTCATGACACTATCTTAGGTGGTGGAGCGTTACCAATGACCATTCTTGAACGTCAAGTAAAGGCTTGGATTGTTGCGCAACAAGCTAAGTGAACACGACCTAACGACAAGTAAACACAGGACAGAATTAATGAGTAGTGTAAAGATCCAAGACCTACAGCATATCTTATCGGAGAGTCGACATCCCGACTCAATGGATATTGATATGCAGAGCACGGATGTAATATTACAGAGCATTAATTCTGCCGATCAAACTGTGCCTATTGCTGTCGCTCAGGCATTACCTCAGATTAGCGCTGCCGTAGATGTCATCTTCACACAACTAAACCAAGGTGGGCGATTGATTTATCTAGGGGCTGGCACTTCCGGTCGTTTAGGTATTTTAGATGCCGTCGAATGTCGTCCCACATTTAGCGTCGATGATGAATTAGTTCAAGGCATCATAGCTGGAGGAGAGCAAGCACTCACTCAAGCAGTAGAAGGTGCTGAAGATGACATTAATGCAGCTGCTGTTGATTTAGCTGCCATATCATTTAACGCTAAAGACGTGTTAGTAGGCATCGCAGCTTCAGGTCGAACCCCTTATGTGATTGGCGGTTTAAACCATGCCACTCAACTCGGTGCAGCTAGTATCAGCGTTAGTTGTAACCCCAATGGCAAGATCAATACATTGGCTGCAGTTAATATTTGTGCCGCTGTCGGCCCCGAAATTTTAACCGGATCAACGCGGATGAAAGCAGGGACAGCGCAAAAGCTGATCCTGAATATGCTCAGCACAGCAAGCATGATCAAACTAGGTAAAACATTCACGAACTTGATGGTCGATGTCAATGCCAGTAATGCTAAACTCAAAGCGAGAGCACAGCGCATTGTCGTTGAAGCAACCGGCTGTGATGAGCATCAAGCACTTACCACATTAATTAGTACTAACTATCAACCAAAGTCAGCAATATTATGTGTTCTTGCTGATATTACCCCAAACGAGGCGACTCGTTTATTGTTGCAACATGATGGATTTTTACGTCATGCACTGCAAGCAGCTAAAGATTAAGCCCCAGATGCGTAATTTTATTTATCTCGTCTTAAACAACGCCAACTATGTCGGCAAAAAATGGCTGTTCTTGACGTTTTTTATGTCACTAATCAATGGGTGCTCACTTACAACGAAGCCAATTACAACAGAGCCTATTACATCAAAGGAACTTCGTTTAGGCGGCGAGCAAATGTCACAGTATTACCCGGATTTGAAAAATAAACGCGTAGGGTTAATTGTAAACCAGACATCCGTGCTCTATCCCAATACGCCAAAAGCCACTCACATAGTTGATGCGTTATTAGCAGACAAGATTAACGTCGTTAAAGTATTTGCACCTGAACATGGCTTTAGAGGGGATCGCGGAGCTGGTGAAAGCATCGACGATAATATCGATAGCCCGACAGGATTACCGATAATTTCACTATATGGGAAAAATAAAGCCCCTAACGCGCAAATGCTCTCTGATATTGATGTCTTAATTTTTGACATACAAGATGTCGGCGTGCGCTTTTATACTTACATTTCAACCATGCATTATGCCATGCAAGCCGCCGCACAATATCATATTCCGTTTATTGTGTTAGACCGTCCTAATCCGAACGGTCACTATACAGCAGGTCCAATATTAGATTTATCGTTACAATCATTTGTTGGCATGCATCCTATTCCTATTGTTCATGGCTTAACAGTCGGTGAGCTAGCCAAGATGATTAAAGGAGAAAAATGGATTGAAACCGCGGAACAATTAGATCTGCGTGTTATCCCAGTGCAAGGCTATCGCAAATCGATGTCTTATCCACTACCCATTGCTCCTAGCCCCAATTTACCCAATGCACAAGCAGTACAATGGTATGCCTCATTGTGTCTATTTGAACCGACGCATATCAGTGTAGGTCGTGGCACAGAGCATCCATTTCAGATGCTCGGCCATCCGCAGTTATCGATCTCTGCGCAACCGATATCAGTGACTCCTATCAGTATGCCTACATCAGCACCTTATCCCAAATGGGAGAATACGCCATTACAAGCAATATTGATTGAGCAATACCAGCCAGATTTAGCAGGGTTTGATATCTCATTATTGGTGTCAATGTTTGCTTTAGCAGACGAGCAACAGATTGAGTTAATTACTGCCACTGATTTTTTTGATCAATTAGCCGGTACGACAACATTAAGAACTGATTTACAAGCAGGTAAAACCGTTTCTGAAATTATCGAGCAATGGCGTCAACCACTTGCACATTATCGGCAATTACGACTACCCTATTTATTATATCCCGCTGAGTAAGCTAGGCGTTAGAGGCACTTATGATCAATCATGCAACCATCGCTCAATTACATACTGACATGCATTTTTCAACATTAAATGTCGCGCATATCACACCTGAAATATTGGCGCCGATACTAGAGCAAATACTGGCTTACCCTGAAGTCACGTTGGTACAATCATTTACCTCTTTTGAACAGCGTCCTATCTTACATTTACGCATGGGAACAGGGCCCGTAAAGATATTAATGTGGAGCCAAATGCATGGCGATGAATCAACCGCTACAGCAGCATTAATGGATTTCATACACTTATTATGTCGTCAGACTGAATGTAATTTTAATGATTGGCAAACTCGGTTCACCATTGATATTGTTCCCATGCTAAATCCCGATGGCGCCGCCAAACATACTCGCGTCAACGCCCAGTTTATAGATATTAATCGCGATGCACTGGTATTACAATCTCCTGAAGGACGCGTATTACAACATTTAGTCTCCTCCCTGCAACCGGATTTAGCCTTAAATTTGCATGACCAGAATGCTTATCATGGGATAAGTGAGCGCCAACATACATCAACCATTGCCATGCTAGCGCCCGTTGCTGATCATGCTAAACATATTACGCCGGTTCGTAAACAAGCCATGCAACTGATTTGTTCAGCACAAAAAGTGTTACGTGAATATATACCTAATCATGTGGCTCGTTTTGATGATACGTTTTCACCGCGCTCATTTGGCGATAATATCGTGTCTCAAGGAGTGAGTACGATACTCATTGAATCCGGTACGTTTATTAATGATCCACATCGCCAAGTTGCCAGAAAGATGAATGTGTTGACCTATTTCACCTTGCTCGATGCGTTGCTACATAATAAATATGAGCATTATACGATTGAAGATTATTTTGCTATTCCAGAACATCAAGATGACGTGTACGTCGATTTAAAATTAACCGACTTACTCATCGCTAATACCGCTCATCCTTTTACCATCGATATCACTATTAATGTCGATAAACACGGAAACACCAACATTGAGCATCTTGGAGATTGTCACACTGTAAAAGGCTTCAAAGAACTGTCACTCAGTGGCTACCAGTTAATCAGTGATTACCAAGATTTGCAGCCAGATAGTACCGCAAACCTTATATTTGTCTCTCCATCTGGATTACATATTACAATTAATGAATTACTGAGCACTTAGCGAGGAGTAACAGCGGGGATCGCCGCACTACCGTTTCTAAGCGGGATCGTAACCGGTAACACGCCTGGCGCTGCCAGATCATTAAATAAATACAACGCTAACGCATTGAAACTATCACTGTGTAAATTGGTTTCATCTACCCGATAATCATAAATTGCATAGGCAGCATCACTCAATTCAGTAAACTCGTTAATAATATACGGAGTTCTTAGCGCAACAAATACGGTGTGCGTGTCTGGTTGTACATTGCCTAAAATATTCTTGAGTAATTGTTGCTGCATCGCCAATGAATTGCGCCGCTTGCCGAGGGTTTGTAATGCTGATAAATCATCCATCCCTCCCATTTCTACTAAACTGACTTGCGGTGAAATATCGCCGGCAATCACGACATCGTATTGCTTTAATGCTTGTTCTGTAATGCGCGGATCTGCTTGTGCTAACGTCGTGGTGCTCAGACATTGCAATCCATCTGTTTGAAGCTGAATATGAGGCGGATTAATAGCTATCTGCTGAGCGGTAATGGCGTGGTTTAATCCGGCACAACGTAACTCATCAGGCATGACCAATAATATTTTCATTTGCGTCTCAGCATTGAGCTCTTGCGCAGAATACAACGCCTTTGTCGTACCAAATACTTGTGTAACACTAGCCTTTGCGATGTTCGCGGCTAATTGTTGCTTACGCACAATTGGCCAATTTGTGTCAGTATTGGTGGGCAAGCCTGTGGTCGTTAAATGCTGTTTAATTCCTTTAATAAGTGCAAAGGAATCTTCAATATCAGCAAGATTAATGGTTGTAGACAGCGCAGACATAAACCGATCAAATTCACGGATATCTTGGTGATTGCGAATAGTAAATGGCATTAATGCTATATCAGCACCAGCATTGAATGTCTCAAGTACAGCATCAAGAGGAGTGAAGTATTGCGCAATCCCCGCCATATCTAGGGCATCGGTCACTATCAAACCGTCAAATTTTAATTGTTCTCGTAGCAAATCAGTTAATATTGGGCGTGATAAGGTGGCAGGTCGTATTTGTTTTTCACCCTTTGTCGTGATCAAGGTGGAATCATCAAGTGCTGGAAATTGAATATGCGCAGTCATCACAAACGCAGGTTGGGCTGTGGCGATGATATGTGCAAAAGGCGCAATATCTTGTGCCATGATCGTTGCTTTATTATGATTCACTTGCGGTAACCCAGTATGACTATCGACATGCGTATCACCGTGTCCCGGAAAATGCTTTATCGCAGCCAACACCCCTTGGGCTTGTAATGTTTGCGTAAACGCACGACCAAATGCACTCACCAGTGGTACTGATTCACCAAATGAACGGACATTAATGACTGGGTTTTGCGGATTCGCATTCACGTCAACCGTAGGTGCAAAATTAACATTAATCCCCATCGCTAATAAATCTTGCCCTATCACTTCAGCAACTTGACTAGCAAGTTGAGTTTGATGCTTGGCATACGTTGCGCCTAACGCCATATTGCCACCAAATGCAGGGGAATAGTCGGTCGGCAAGCGTGCGACCCGCCCGCCTTCTTGATCTACGGCAATAAACATTGGTAAATCAGGGTCTATGGCTGTTGCATGAATTTGCGCAGTGAGTTTTTTGATCTGTGTTGTTGTTACTAAATTTTCAGCAAATAAAATAACGCCACCAATTGCATGTCGCGATAATAACCGACTTAACTCTGAGGGTAGTTTTGTGACAGGTTGCTTACATTGTTTACTTGGGGTGTCATCTGGACAAAAATAACGTAAATCGAGCATGAGTTTTTGCCCAAGCATCTTGGTTTTGTCAATGTGGGTATCAGACGTGTTTGCATAAACCTTGCCACTTATTTCAACAAGCATAATACTAAAACATATCAACACAACGATGCTTAGCGGCTGCGTAAATAACTTATCAAACCTGTTAACCATCTGATTAATCATATATATCCAATCTCATAAAAAACTTATAGTCTCGCTACTAACATTATGCTAATTTATCTACTAATGTATAAATTTTATACATTAGTAGATTTTACAGGGCAGATTAAATTACAAAACACATATTACTAAATGGAGAATACACAGTGAAGCTTAATAAAATAGCTCTCGTGTTCGCCATGTCTGGGATCAGTGGTACGCTTTTAGCTCAGGATGCGTAAGACACGATCAAACAAGATACAGTAGAACGTATATCTGTCACCTGTTCAAGTATCAAACGAACCAACTATGAAGGCGACCTCCCCTTAACCGTTATTTCTAAAGCTGACATCGATGCTGCTGGTATCACTTCAGCAGAACAACTGATGCTTCAGCTGAACATCGCCTCAAACTCTAACGATAACCTCGCCAGTAATGCTGGGATTACCCTAGAGCTTCAGTTCTACAACAGCCAGTTGAAAGTTTTGATGTCAGGACATGCTGGCTTGTTTAGTCGAGCAGAGGATCTCGCGGTGTTAGCGCAATTATTATTAAATGGTGGTGGTTATGGGCAACATCAATTATTTAGTGAACTGACCTTAGAAACATTTATTCAACCTACCAAACTCAATTCACATTTTGCCTTGGGTTGGCGACGCGCGGGGCGTGGTGTAAACAACTGGCACTTTGGTCCTTATGCGTCAGCGCGTGCCTTTGGACATACTGGCTGGACAGGCACTGCGACAGTTATCGATCCTGAACATGATTTAGCGATAATTTTACTGACTAATATGCGCCACTCGCCCATCATTGGTGATGATGAAGCGTTTGATTTTGCAGCAAAAACATTTGAAACAGGAAAATATGGCAGTATTATTAGTTTAATTTATGAAAGTATTCTGCATCGCTAGACACTGACTCTATCACTAGGCACAATGTCCTATATCATGGCATTTGCCTTAGCACTATTTACACATTGGGTTCATTATGGATTGGTTATCAATCATCCCGCCTATTTTGGCAATTGTTATCGTTTTTTGGAAAAAAGAAGTCATCGCGGCTTTGTTTATTGCACTATTTTCTTCTGAAGTATTATTGTTATTGACCGATCCACAGTCCTCATTATGGTTAAGTCCCATTACCACGCTTGAGCGCGTTGTCGACGTTGCAGGAAGTGGGGGCAATACGCGTATTTTATTATTTTCCATCTTGGTCGGTGCGCTTTTAGCATTGATCCGAGACTCAGGTGGCGTGACAGCTACCGTTAGCCGTATCATGCATTTAGGGATTGCTAAGACCCGGCAACATGTCGGCGGCTTGACGATGTTTACCGGAGTCGCGGTATTCGTTGAATCAAATCTAAGTGTATTGACGTCGGGTATTTTAGCTCGGGGTTTATATGATAAATTTGCCATGAGCCGTGCTCGACTTGCCTATGTCATTGATAGTACCAGTGCACCAATCTGCATATTGATTTTACTTAATGGTTGGGGTGCATTTATTTTAGGTCTGCTCGATAACTTCACATTATCGGAATCATCGGTGAATATTTTGTGGGGCAGTGTGTGGTTTAATTTCTATGCTATTTTCACCCTAATGATAGTCGCGTATACGGTGATCACCGATAAAGTGCACGGCCCTATGTTAGCCGAAGAACAATTAGCTCAAGCACAATATGACGCTGCCAATGGCCAACAAGACAGTTCGAATGCACAAGTCGAACCCGCCTTTCATGCACCCGAAAAACCAAGCAAAGCAAGGTATATGTTATTGCCTTTAGCGACCATGGTATTGTCAATGTTAGGTTTTATGTGGTTCACTGGCAATGGTGATTTAACTCAAGGCAGCGGCAGTAAATCGGTATTATATGCGACGTTTTTAGCCTGTAGTGTCGCCTACTTTTTACTGGTGTTTTATCGCCATTTTACTCATCATCAAACGATTACCATTGCCTTTAAGGGAATGGGTGAAATCCTCCCTCTTGTGACCATTGTATTGTTATCGATAACACTTGGTGCTAGTCTCAAACTCTTAGGTACGGGCATTTTTGTTGCTAGCTTAGTCGGAGACTACCTACCCTTGTTTTTAGTTGTGCCTATGCTGTTTATTGCCGGCGCTATTATGTCTTTTACAACAGGTACATCATGGGGCACGTTTGCGATTTTAATCCCCATCGGGATCCCATTAGTGCAAACGTTAGGTTTACCCCCCTCTTTGGTTGTTGCTGCTATATTAAGTGGTGGAATTTTTGGTGATCACTGTTCTCCAATTTCAGACACCACCGCAGTCTCTTCGATTGCTGCAGGATGTGATTTGTTGACGCATGTCAAAACCCAATTACCTTATGCCTTAGTCGCTGGCGGGCTCAGTATCATTGCGTTTACTATTACCAGCGCTATGTTAATTTAATTATCACTTAATCATCACTTTTTAGGAATGCTAACTATGACGACTACATCACTATTACGACCCTTGACGGTTTGCGTCAGCGCGATGACTTTGTGTTGTGCCATCGTTATGTCTGCACATGCTGCAGTACCCAGCCCAACCAAACAAGCTCCGATTGTGCCTCAAGCAATGGCTGTCGCTACGCCGGATAGCTATAGCTCAGATGTTGCCATGGACATTTTACAGCGCGGTGGTAACGCGATTGATGCTGCTATCGCGGTGCAATTTGTCCTAGCAGTAACGCTGCCGGAGGCGGGTAATATTGGCGGTGGTGGATTTATGGTGATCCACACAGACCATGGTAATGATTTTATTGATTATCGAGAAACGGCACCCAAAGCGGCTTTTCGTGACATGTATTTGGATGCCAAAGGCGAAGTAGAACGTCTTAAGAGCTTATATGGTGTGTTAGCATCAGGTACGCCCGGTACGGTTGCAGGCATGGCTAAAGCGCACGATTTACATGGTTCATTACCTTGGGCAGAGTTAGTCCAACCTGCGGTTGATTTAGCCAATAAGGGATTTATTGTGCATCCTAAACTCGCGCGTAATGTTGCCAGTTATTTAGAGCGCATTGATACGCGCAAGTTAGATGTAAATTTTGCTGATTACTTTGGTACGGTAAAAGCCGGCGAAGTATTTGTTCAACCTGAGCTTGGCGCAACGCTTGAACGAATAAGGGATCAAGGGGCTGCCGGTTTTTATGCTGGTAAAACAGCACAATTAATACTGCAATATATGCAACAAAACAATGGGCTCATTAGTGCCCAAGATCTTGCCGAATACACAGCCCAACAGCGTAAACCAATAGTCACCCCTTGGCGCAATTTCACCCTAGTGAGCGCTGCACCTCCCAGCTCTGGGGGCATTGCAATTTCACAATGGCTGAATATGTTTGATCGTTTAAACCCTAGAGTCATCAATGCTGATGGTACCTCTAGTCCTCGCCTAAACCATAACTCTCCTGAATACGTGCATCTATTAGCTGAAATCGGAAAACGTGTGTTTGCCGACCGAGCTGAATACTTAGGCGATCCAGATTTTTATCATGTACCCGTAAAAGCCTTAACCAACCCTGAGTACATTGCTAAACGTGCCAGTGGCGTGCAGCACAATAGTATCTCGACGACTGAGTTAATTCGTCCAGGGTTAAAAGAATCCGAACAAACCACCCATTATTCCATCCTCGATAAATTTGGTAATGCGGTATCTAATACCACGACTATCAACCTTGGTTTTGGTAATGGTGTTGTTGTCGCTGGTGCGGGTTTCTTATTGAACAATGAGATGGATGATTTTAGTGTTAAAGCTGGCGTGCCAAATTTCTTTGGCGCTGTTGGCGGAGTTGCGAACGAGATCCAGCCGAATAAGAGAATGTTATCGTCGATGACACCCACTATCGTTTTAGAAAATGGCGAGGTCAGAGTGGTAACCGGTGCACCAGGCGGTACAACGATTATCTCTAGCGTGTATCAGTCTATCTTGCATATATTGGAGTTTGGTATGAGCGCACAAGAAGCTGTCGATACGCCGCGCTTTCATCATCAATTGCTGCCAATCAATGAAATCCGCTACCATAAAGGCATGCCTGAAGCGACTTTGGATGCCTTAAAAACCATGGGGTATGACACCAAAGAGCGCCGTTTTGGTGATTTACAACTTATCAGTGTCAATGGCAAGCGAGTCGATGCGGCTTCTGAAACCAATGGACGTGGTAAAGCACAGGTGCTGATGACACGCTAAGTCTTTGCGCCAAGCGTTGACTTATTTGGCAAACAAAGAAGATAAGTCAGCAAACGCTTTAAACTCAAGGGCATTTCCAAACGGGTCGAGCAAAAATAACGTACTTTGCTCGCCCACTTCGCCTTTAAAGCGGGTATACGGCTCGATAACAAACTTAACGTTATGTGCTTTTAGCTTATCCGCTAACACTTGCCAATCCTCTAAGGTTAATACTACACCAAAATGCGGGACAGGCACGGCATGATTATCAACGGCATTACTCACTGGTGCTGATGGCATAGCCGCCACAAGGTGCGTGACGACTTGATGACCAAAAAAATTCCAATCAATCCACTGGTCAGATTCACGCCCTTTTTCACATCCTAATAGATCACCATAAAACGAAGTGGCAAGGGCTAAATCAGTTACTGGAAAGGCAAGGTGGAACGGACGTAATGAACTCATAATATCTACTTATTTTCTGATACAAAAAAGGTGCGCTAAAAAGCACACCTTAAACTAAATATTCTAATTTGAACAACGAATATCTAAAAAGTAGGAGTAAACTCGTTAATCCTAAACCGTGACTATGCGTCGTACGGGTCGCGCAATACAATCGTTTCGTTACGGTCTGGACCTGTTGATATAATATCAATCGGTACACAGGTTAACTCTTGTAAACGGCTAACGTAGTTTTTCGCAGCTTGTGGTAATGCATCATAAGACTGCACACCATAAGTGGTTTCAGTCCAACCTGGCATTTCTTCATAGACTGGCGTAATTAACTCATAGCCGTCTGCTGCCATCGGTGGTACTGAAGAGATATTACCTGCTGCATCTTTGTAGCCAGTACAAATAGACAAGGTTTCTAGCCCATCTAACACGTCTAATTTAGTTAAACATAAACCCGTAATTGAATTGATTTGCACAGCACGTTTCATAACTACTGCATCAAACCAACCAGTACGACGTTTACGACCAGTCGTCGCACCAAACTCATGACCTTTAACACCTAAATGTTGACCGACTTCACAATCAAGTTCAGTTGGGAATGGGCCAGAACCAACACGTGTCGTATAGGCTTTAACAATACCGAGTACATAATCAAGATGTAATGGACCAAAACCAGCACCGGTAGCTACGCCACCAACAGTGGTATTTGAAGACGTCACATAAGGATAAGTACCGTGGTCGATGTCAAGCAATGTACCTTGCGCACCTTCAAACATGATTTCTTTGCCCGCGATGCGTGCTTGATCAAGTAAGTCAGTCACATCGACAATCATCGGCTTAAGGATCTTAGCCACTTCCATTGCATCTTTATAAACCGTATCAAAATCAACTGGGTCGACTTTGTAATATTCAGTTAGCATGAAGTTGTGATAAGCCAAGATTTCTTTGAGTTTTTCAGCAAAATCTTCTGCATTAAATAAATCACCCACGCGTAGACCGCGACGAGATACTTTATCTTCATACGCTGGACCGATACCACGGCCAGTAGTGCCGATAGCTTTATTACCACGTGCAATTTCACGCGCTTGGTCTAAAGCAATGTGATAAGGCAAGATTAATGGACAGGCTTCTGAAATCACTAAGCGGTCTTTAACCGGAACACCGCGAGCTTCAAGCATCGCCATCTCGGTCATCAACGCTTCAGGACTTAGTACAACACCATTACCAATGACACAAGTGACATTGTCACGTAAGACGCCAGAAGGAATTAAGTGTAAAACCGTCTTTTCGCCATCGATTACCAATGTATGTCCAGCGTTGTGTCCACCTTGATATCGAACAACATACGTTGCACGTTCAGTTAATAAATCAACGATTTTACCTTTACCCTCGTCACCCCATTGTGTGCCGAGTACGACTACGTTCTTTGCCATTATATATACTTGCTTAAAAAAATAGGCGTGAATATTAGCAATAATTGACTAATAATTCACGCCTTTGATCTCATTATTTAGTGATTAATTAGTCTAAGACTAATATAAGAGGCTATAAACCTTTCTTCTATAACTAGATTTTAATGGTTCGCCATCTGGCAACGCATTGATCATTTCGAGTAAATACTTTTTCGCATCGCCGAAATTTAAATCAATTTGTACAATACTATAAAGCAAACCTAACGCTTCTTCAGTTTGATGAGCTGCATGTAATGCAACCGCCAACTCGACCTTAATATCTTTATCTTCTGGGTTAGCAGCATACTGTGCTTGCAGAGCTTTCAGCTCAGGTGACTCGGCGGCTTGTTCCGCTAATTCAATTTTGCCTTGTAATACTGCATAACGGTTGTCTTGATCAACCAAACCGATATTTTCTAATAAGGCTTTAGCTGCCACAATGTGACCCACATCGATTTGACAATCAGCAAGCATATACTGGCAATCGATATTATCTGGACTAATCGCATACGCTTGTTGTGCTAACGGTAGTGCACCTTGCACATCCCCAGCATTGAGTTTTTCTTGTGCTTGAATTAATAATTCATCTTCAGGTTGCGGTAAATGCTTTGCCAATAATGCCTCAATTTGAGCTTCATCGACCATGCCGGCAAACCCATCCACCGGCTGACCGTCTTTAACTAACATGACGGTAGGCAGACTTTTGATCCCAAACTGTGAAGCAATTTGTTGTTGCTCGTTACAATTGACTTGAGTGTATTGCATGACATTGGCATATCTTGGGGTTAACCGAGATAACATCTGTGTTACTTGTGTACAAGCTTCACTTTCAGGCACCCAAAACTGCACTAAAATAAAAGTATGTTTAGAATCTTCTAATAATATTTGCTGAAAATTGTCTAAGGTAATCGCGGTAGGTGCAATAGGTGCGTTCATATTTGAATCATCTTGTTGTGTCTATAATGGTTAAATAATGGGGGAATATGCTTATAAAACAAGTCTATTGTAACAATATTGCCCTTTTTTATGCTTGAGCGTATTATAGCCTAATCAACTATAGAAGAGTCAAACAGTATGCAAACCTATCGTTCTTTTCGAGAGTTTTATCCATATTACTTGCAAGAGCATAAAAACAGACAGTGCCGGTTAATGCATTTTATCGGGACGAGTTTGGTCATAGCCTTAGTTGTCTACGCATTTATTACCCAATCATGGTGGGCGTTATTATTGCTGCCCGTAATCGGTTATGGCTTTGCTTGGATGGGCCACTTTTTCTTCGAAAAAAACAGACCCGCAACCTTTACTTACCCTTGGTATAGCTTTTTGGGTGATTGGGTAATGTATAAGGATATTTGGAGTGGCAAATTATCCTTATTTAAATGACCCCTCTCTCAGCCACCGTACTTCTAGCTACAGTGTGTTTTCGGCAAACTCTGCTAGACGACTTCTTACCACACCCTCTAAAGTGATCGTTGAACTGCCCTCAAAGTGTTTGAACTTTTCAACGATATAGGTCAATCCCGACGTGACTGCAGAAAGATAATTACTATCGATTTGTGCTAGATTGCCGCCACAAATGAGTTTCGTGCCTTCGCCACATCGAGTAATAATCGTTTTGAGCTGGGAGGCTGTTAAATTTTGTGATTCATCCAAAATCACAATCGCGTTTTGAATACTTCGACCACGCATAAAATTAACTGATTTAAACTGAATATTGGCCTTTTCCATAATATAGGACATAGAGCCTGATGTATTTTCATCATGTTTATGCAGTACTTCTAAGGAATCTGTGATCGCAGCCAACCATGGCGCCATTTTCTCTTCTTCCGTACCCGGTAAAAAGCCTATGGACTCGGCAATTTCAGGTGTAGAGCGCGTCACAATAATTTTATCATACATGTTCTTTTCAACGACCATTTCTAATGCCGCAGCTAATGCTAACAGTGTTTTACCACTCCCAGCAGGTCCCGTCATAATGACCAAATCAATATGCGGGTCGAGCAAAGTATGTAATGCCATTGCTTGACCAATATTTTTGGGTTGAATGCCCCATGCTTGACGTGACATTAACCGCTCGACACCAAAGTCAACCACTTCAATATACTCTTTCTCAATGCCTTCAATCAACCCTGCAAATGTCTTAGTCTCATCAATGATAAATTCATTAATATACGCATCCGGTAGCACACTCTTAGGTATTCTATGAATGGTATCGCGCCCTTCTTGGCGACTTTGTACATTAGTGACTTGTGACCAAAAATCACCAGGAAACATCATGTATCCTTTACACAGGTATTTAATATCATCAATTAACTGATCAGTTCGGTAATCTTCTACTTTTCGCATCCCAGCGCCTTTCGCTTTGAGACGCATATTGATATCTTTGGTCACCAGTACAACCGTCGTATCTGGGTGAGATTGCTGAAGATCCAATCCGACATTGATGATGCGATTGTCGTTTTCGTTACTCGTAAATACTTGTAACTCTTGCGCCATCAGCAAATCAGTATAAATTGATAAGCGTCCACTGGGCCCATGTTCACCGCCGACAGTGCCCGCAAGACTGACACCATGGGTCATTTCCTCAGGCGAAGCGTCTTTGAGGATATTTTCCATTGCGCGAATAGACACACGTGCGTCCCGAGCTACGTCTTTTTTGCTGTCTTTAATGTAATCTAATTCTTCTAATACTGTCATCGGAATGACAACATCATGTTCTTGGAAGGATAAAAAGGCGAGCGGTTCGTGCAACAGTATGTTGGTATCTAATACATATATTTTGGTCGAACTAGAATGAATTGACATCCATAACTCCTTAAATGGTGACATTTTCTGACTACTCTAATTAACAGTACTAGAAAAAATTGCGACTTGCTGTTTTTTTTAGCAAATACAACATAATTTGTGCCATTGCCCTATTTATAAGGCGTTGTAAGACAAAGTATTTTTGCCGCCCTATGATTTATGTCACAAATCTTTGAGTAATCATGCGATAATTAAGCTGATTTTTTCTCCTACTTAAATGATTTTATTATTCTATGAATTTTGCAATTGGTCAACGCTGGCTGAGCTCTCAGCAACCCGAGCTTGGATTAGGTATAGTTGCGGATGTACAACTACGCCAAATTACAATTTATTTCCCGATTACCCAAGAAGACAAACTTTATTCTGTCGATAGTTCTCCCTTAATTCGCTTATTGTTAGAAAAAGGCGATACGGGCATTGATGTGGATGCTCGTGAATTTTGCGTGATCGACACACTCGATACCAATGGTTTGATTCAATATTTGGTTGATTACCAAGATGGTTCTGATTATCAAGTCTTAACCGAAACTCAGCTTTCGCACCATACGCAAATCAATCAACCCGAAGACCGATTGTTTACCCTACAATTAGATAAATATAACTGGTTTGATGCACGTTTACATGCGTTTAATGCTCGCTTTGCTCATCAACAATCACCTTTGTTAGGCCTTGCTGGCGCACGCGTTAATTTGATTGAACACCAGATTCATATCGCGAATCAAGTAGGTAATCGATTTGCACCTCGCGTATTACTGGCGGATGAAGTGGGACTAGGCAAAACCATTGAAGCAGCGATGATCATGCAAAAGCAACGTCTAAGTGGTCGCGCTTCTCGCATGCTAATTATTGTTCCTGAAAGTTTGATTCACCAATGGCTGGTCGAAATGCATCGCCGTGTGAATATGCAATGTGCTGTCTTTGATGCCCCCCGCGTGAACGCGTTATTAGAAGATGGCATGAACCCTTTTGACGCAGAGCAAATCGTGTTAATTAGCATCGATACCTTGGTTGCGCATCCCACTATCAATGATTGGGCTGTGCAGTCGTCTTGGGATCTCATCGTGGTCGATGAAGCGCACCATTTACAATGGTCACAAACGGCCGTTTCAACCGAATATAAAATCGTTGAACAACTCACCCAAACCACCCCAGGAGTGTTGTTGTTAACGGCTACACCTGATCAGTTAGGGCATGAGAGTCATTTTGCACGATTACGTTTACTTGACCCTGCACGCTTCGCTGATTTTGCGACTTATGAAACCGAACAAAGCCATTATACTGAACTTGCTACCTT
This sequence comes from Glaciecola sp., assembly GCA_029251505.1. Taxonomy (GTDB): domain Bacteria; phylum Pseudomonadota; class Gammaproteobacteria; order Enterobacterales; family Alteromonadaceae; genus Opacimonas. Next base: position 32,127 of record JAQXDG010000012.1, read on the forward strand.
AACGGATGCACTCCTCGCCGAAGCTCAGTCTTTAGCGCTAGTGGGTGATATTACGGGTCAAGATGTAATAATAAGCGCACCGTTACAACAGCAGATCCTGACTATTTACCCTGATATGGATAGCCCTGAATTTGCGACGATGTCACACCAAGACATTATTAATGACTTGATTGATCGCCATGGCACTGGACGCATGTTTTTCCGTAATACTCGCCATTCGATTCAAGGATTAAATGAACGCGTATTGCACCCCGTTCCTTTTGTCTTCCCAGAAGAATGGGATGATGTTGATTGCCCTACTGCACAACTGTGTTTTCGTCATGAATTACCGGCGTTAGTGATGAGTTGGTTAGAAGAAGATCCGCGAGTGCAATGGTTGTTAGATTATCTTGATAACACTGACTCAAAAACCTTATTAATCTGTCGCTCTCAAGTAACAGTGCTACAACTAGCTGAATTCATTAAGCAACAAACGGGTCGTCATTTACCGGTATTCCATGAAAAAATGAGTATTATTGAACGTGATCGCGCTGCGCACTATTTTGCCGATCCAGACAGTAATACTCCATTATTATTGTGTAGTGAAATTGGATCTGAAGGTCGTAACTTTCAATTTGCGCAACATTTGATTTTGTTTGATTTACCCCTCCATCCTGATTTACTAGAGCAACGAATCGGTCGTTTGGACAGGATTGGCCAATCACAAATCGTCAATATCCATGTACCGTATTTTACTGGCTCAGCCCATGAAAGATTGTTTAACATCTATCATCAAGGTCTCAATAGCTTTAATGAAACCTGTGCTATCGGTGCCAAAGTTTTTGACACATTAGCCGATGAAATCCAGTCTTATATTAGTGCAGAACAAGAACCGGAAGGTCTCATTGAGAAGATCACCGATTTGGCTGCGCAATATAATCTTGAGCGTCAACAAGGTCGTGATAAGTTACTTGAGCTCAGTGCTAGCGGTAAAGGCACTGTTGAGCCATTGCTTGAGGCATTAAATGATCCTGAACAAGTGCAATCGGTCGAACGCTTTATGCAACTGATCTGTGATGCTTTGGGGATAGCGTATATTGTAAATGACGCGCATAGCTTTATTTTACAGCCTACCGATCAACTTGCTCATACTCTGTCAAGCTTACCTGAAGATGGTTTAAGCATTACCTATCGACGCGACATCGCGACGGCACGAGAAGAACTCAGTTTTATTAGCTGGGATCATCCTTTTGTGCATGATGCTATCGATATCATCACGAGCGAAGTGAATGGTAAAGCATCACTAGGTTTCATGAATAATAGCGCCCTCCCCGCTGGTGCATTCTTTGTTGAATGCTTGTATATCTTACAAGCCAATTCAGATAATACCTCGGGAAATAATCCGTATTTGACGCAAACGCCGGTATTGATTCAAATTGATAGTCAAGGCAGCAGCATGAAGAATGTATCTGTTGCGCTGACCAAAGTAGATCGTAAAATGGGACAAAAACTGGTACCCGCTCTAGCTCAGCCGATTAAACTGGTGCTGACAAAAGCAGATGAATTGGCAGCTAAGCGTGTTAAACCGGTTAAAAAATCGGCCATAGATTTTGTTAATCGTCAATTAGGCGATGAGATCATTCGGTTGCAACAATTACAAAAAGTGAATCCGAGTATCAGTGATGTGGAAATAGAGCAGATGCAAGCCACATTAAACCAAGCATTAAAACGTATTAAAGAAGCAACATTATATCTTGATGCGGTGCGTGTTGTGATTAATAATCCGCAAAATAAATGATCGTTACGAGCTAATGCTAACAAATAACGCGGCGAAACAGGAGAAACTAACACTATGGCTATACTAAATTATCAACCACCTATGGTACCGTTTTTAGATATTTTATATCAAGATGAAGACGTCATCGTGTTAGCTAAAGCCGCAGGATTGCTGAGTGTTCGTGGACGTGCGGATAATCATCAAGACAGCTTACAAAAACGCGTGACGGATGTGTATCCTCTCGCGCGGATTGTACACCGCTTAGATATGGCGACATCCGGTATTATTGTTATGGCGATGCACAAGCCTGCTAATCAGCATCTTAGTGATCAGTTTGCGCAAAGAAAGACACAAAAACGCTATTTTGCACGAGTATTAGGAAAAATGGAGAGCACAGAAGGCGAGATAACCGCACCATTAATTGTGGATTGGCCGAACCGTCCAAAACAAAAAGTCTGTCATGAAACCGGTAAAGCGAGCCTAACGCGCTACAAAGTAATTTCGGTAGATCAGCATACGACACTGGTTGAACTGCATCCTGTCACAGGCCGCTCACATCAGCTACGAGTGCATATGTTATCGATTGGCCATCCCATATTAGGAGACCGCTTGTACACTGATCCTGATACACGTATTGGGATTGAACGTTTGTGGTTACACGCCGCAGAGTTGGGGTTTTATCATCCAACAAGTGAAAAGTGGATGCAGTTCGCTATCCCACATCCATTTGTTACTGAGCCAACTATTACGGCTGCAGCTGCAGCGCAATGAGTCGCCCTTTAGGCTCATCAGTCACCACATAAACCGTATTATCAGTACCAACAGCCACATCACGAACGCGTGCGTCTAAATCGGTCAGCAACTCAGTTTGACGCACGACTTGGTTGTCTTGCAACGTTAAGTAACGCAGATGTCTAAACTTTAACGAGCCTACTAATAAGTCATCTTTATAAAACGCCATGCCGCTTGGGGCAATTGAAGGCACCCAATAGGTTAATGGCTGTTCCAATCCTGGCGACTCAGTTTTATCCGAAATAATATCCCCATTATAATTGACGCCATAAGTGATCGTTGGCCAACCATAATTGGCACCCGCTTTGAGTGTATTCAGTTCGTCACCGCCTTTCGGCCCATGTTCATGCGCCCACATGACATTCAACTTAGGATGTAATGCAATACCTTGTACATTGCGATGACCAATAGAATAGACTTCAGGTACAGCACTATCTAAAAATGCGTTTTTCGGATGTGGCGACCCATCGCTTTGCACACGAATAATTTTACCGTAATGGTTGTCTAACGACTGGGTTTGATTCTTTCCTGAATTACGGTCACCTAAGGTAATAAACAATGCACCGTCATTGGCAAACGCTAAACGACAACCAAAATGAAAACCAGATTTTATCTTTGGATGCGCTGCAAATATTTGCGTGACATGGGTCAAACTAGAGGTTGATAATGTCGCTTTGTACACTTCCGAGCCGGTATTACCCTCACTATCAGCGCCCACCAGACAAACGTATAGTGTTTGATTTGTTGCGAAATTGGGATCTAATACAATACCTAATACACCACCTTGCCGCTCAGCCACTACTTCCGGTAAGCCCGATAAACGCGTGACAGTGCCAGCCGCAGAAATCTTAGCAATGTGACCAGGGCGTTCTGTCACCAAAAATTCATTATTTGGGAGTAATGCAATTGACCACGGATTCGCTAAATCTGTGGCGATCGTCTGTTGCGACACAACTGTTTGCGCACTTAACGGTAAACAAATACACAGCAACAAAGCATAGATAGTGTTGACGACACGTCGGCTTGATAACGTTATTGAATCCATAAATAGTCCTTACAAACTAATTAATAAGTTGATGATACGTTTTGGCTCGCAAAAAAGTTTAGTGAGGCATGCTATTGGTATGCATAGCGACCACAGGAAAATTGACCGTTTGTGCAGGCGCATTGGCAAAATTGAGCGTTAACGCAATGTGTTTACCTTCATCCAATGCCGTTTGTAACCCTATAAACATAATGTGAAAACCACCCGGACCAAATACAACGTCACCACCAGCCGGCAAGGCAACGCCGTCAGTCACTTGCTGCATAATCATCATGTCATCTTCCATAAGCATGGTATGAATTTGAATGTCACGCGCAATATAAGTTAGCGCGGATACCGACATGAGTCGGTCGTCAATATCGGTATGATTGGTAATAGTCATGTACGCAGCGCCAGTCGTCGCTTGGGTAAATGCCGCACGGATTTTACTGTCCGTAACCTGAATGGTAGAAGGTGCGACAGGTGCACACCCTAATACTGCTAACAATAAAACACTCACCACTAACACTATACGTAACATCAAGCGTCTCCTTAAATTCACAAAATAAAAATTATGATTGTTTAGCTAACTTATTAGCTTGAGTTAACAAACGTGGGAAATACTGCATCGGTAAAAACTCGGATAACTGCTCAAATTTAGTCGCTAATTGAGCATAGCTATCGGCAGTAACATTGATATGTCCCATCTTACGTTTTTCACGTACTTCTTTGCCATACCAATGCAGATGAACACCAGGTATACCAATGAGGTTTTTAGAAAATGAACTTACGCCAATAATATTGACCATAGCACTGATTTTTTGTGCATGTGAATCACCTAAAGGCAAGCCACATATGGCGCGTAAATGATTTTCAAATTGACACGTATCAGCACCTTGCATCGACCAATGCCCAGAATTATGAACACGAGGAGCGAGCTCGTTGACGAGTAATTCATCACCAACTTGAAATAATTCGACAGCTAACGTGCCAACATATTCCATTTGTTTCGCTAAGGTTTTAAAAATGCTCTCGGCTTTTGCAATAACAATGTCTGAAAGCTCCGGCGCAGGGGCAATAGACACATGTAACTGACCTTCAAAATGTGTATTTTGTGCCAATGGATACAATGCAATATTACCGTCTTTACCGACCGTACCGACTAACGATAATTCACGGTCAAAGGGACACATTGTTTCGGCTACAATAGGGACTTTAACCAAGTCTAAATGACTAAATACTTCGGCTAAATCAGTCAAACCATCGGCATTGCTAATACGCCACTGGCCATAACCGTCATAACCATCTCGGCTAGATTTAAAGATAATCTTATCGCCAAGGCGGTCAGTAATACCACTAAGTTGAGCTATATCAGTGATAATTTCGTGTTCACAATTAGGGATCCCCGCAAGTGCAAGAAGATGTTTTTCGCGAACGCGATCAGCCCCGACTAATATTGAACGCATATTTGGCAATAACTTACCGGACTGCTCCGCTTGCTCTAATAACGATTCTGGAACATGTTCAAACTCAACGGTGAGCACATCAGCATTCTCAATCGCGGTATCCAAACTTAACTTCAAATTACGTTTAGTGACCGGATTAACAATTTTGTTTGATGCGACATCAACGGCTTGTACATTAATATTTAACGGGCTACCCGCTAAATACATCATTCGTGCAAGTTGGCCTGAACCATAGACAAGAACATTCATTAATTTATAACTCTAGTTGACCGTTACTTAACACAGTGTCGGTTTGTTTTTTACGAAACTCAATAATAGCTTGAGCAACAGCGGGCTCTTGCAAGCCAACGATTTGCGCAGCTAGCAAACCCGCATTAGCTGCACCGGCCTCACCAATCGCTAACGTACCGACTGCAACACCTTTAGGCATCTGCACTATCGATAATAACGAATCAATGCCATTGAGTTGACTGGAACGAACTGGACAACCTAATACAGGAATATGCGTATGAGCGGCAATCATGCCGGGAAGATGCGCTGCACCGCCAGCACCAGCGATAATGACACTATAGCCTTCGGTATGTGCTGTTTGAGCAAACGAAGTCAGCAAATCCGGGGTGCGATGTGCGGATACAACTTGTGCATGGTACTCAACACCTAAATGTTGCAGCATTTCAGCCGATAGTTTCATTGTAGGCCAATCAGACGTAGACCCCATTACGATTGCAACTTTTGCCATCTTACTCTCTCTGTTTACACATAACCGATAGATTCGGTAAAATACGTGGTGGAAACGCCTAATTATACCTTAATTCACCTATAATGAAATATATAGTAGCGATATGAATGCATTAACATTTAGATTATTAGAAGTTTTTAAGCAAATTGTTGAATCAGGGTCGATTACTGCTGCCTCTGTGGCGTTACAACTGTCGCAACCCACCGTATCATTACAATTAAAAAAATTGACTGAAATATGCGGAGTGACATTACTTGAAACTAATCACGGAACCGTTCTCCTGACGGATGCAGGTAATGCGGTATACCAATGTGCTAACGACATTATGCGCTCTAAATTAAATTTGAGTGCGCACATTGAGAGCCTCAAAGCACACCACCATGGTGGGTTTAAATTGGCAGTAGTCATCATCGCAAAATACTTAATCCCCCCAATTTTAAAACCATTTGACCGTCATTGCACCACAAGAATACACTGGCCCAAATCATTGTCACCTGAAAGATTTACAACATCAGAAATTTTTGGTGCGAGAACCCGGTTCGGCAACGCATCAAGTGCTCGTCAAATATTGTCAGCAACACCAAATTAAACTCTCCAATATTATGCTTATAGAAAGTAACGAAGCGATTCGTTTGGCCGTCGCCTCAGGGTTAGGTATCGCGGTATTATCTCAACATACCCTCAACCAAGCTGTGATGGGCGGAATAAAAGAGCTTAATATCGTTGATTTTCCAATTATCAATCAATTGTATACAGTCACACTGAAGAATAGACAACAATCCGTTTCTAGCGATAAATTCAAATATCACTTAGTTAATCACGGTCGTCTAACTTCAGTGTGTTAACTGCATTGGCATTGCTATACTGGTATCATTTATCGCTTTTGGAATTAACATCGTGAAATAACGTATCAATCGTTAGGTTGGTTAATAATTTCACGCCTAATTTCATCCCTTTGTCATCCACCACAAATTCTGGAGTGTGGTGTGCTGGGGCATCTTCAGGAGCTGTGTCAACTGAACGACCACCGATCCACAAATACACACCAGGGATCTCTTTTTGGAAAAAAGAAAAATCTTCAGCACCGGTGACCGGCTTAGAATAAATGACATTTTCATCTCCGGCAGTACGATTTAATGTCGGGACGACTTGCTTCATTAAATCATGATCATTAAACGTAATGGGATAATAATAATCTAAGGGTAAAGTGATCTCAGCTGTGGCACGCATACTCTCAGCTATCGCATTTACCTTACGAGGCAGGGCTTCATAGATATGATCACGTGCCGTTTCATTTAATGTTCTGATTGTACCGATAAGCTCTACTTCATTTGGGATAATGTTAGAGCGATTACCGCCATTGATCGCGCCAATCGTAATCACCGCGGCATCGTCTAACAGGCGCAATTCACGACTCACAATAGTTTGTAGGCTCATAATAGTTTGTGCCGCTGTCGTAATAGGATCGACACTCAACCAAGGATAAGCGCCGTGCGCTTGCTTACCTTTAATCACTATTTTAAACGGGTCAACAGCAGCCATAATGCCACCTTCGCGCCACAATACAGTACCGACAGGTTCAGCTGCCGAAATATGTAAACCAAAAATCGCATCGACATCAGGGTTTTTCAGTACGCCTTCTTGGACCATGATCTCTGCGCCCCCCACTTCACCTTCAGGCGATCCTTCTTCAGCGGGCTGAAAAATAAATTTAACTTGACCGACTAGCTCATCTTGCATGTCCGTAAGAACTTTAGCGGCCCCCATCAGCATAGCTATATGCGTATCATGCCCACAAGCATGCATTACAGGTACCTCTTTACCGTTAAACATCCCTCGTTTAGTCGATTTATACGGTAAATCATTATCTTCTAATACTGGTAAGCCATCAATGTCGGCTCGTAATGCAACGACAGGGCCTGGTTTACCTGTGTCTAACAAACCAACCACACCTGTTTTAGCGATGCCTGTTTGTACTTGTAAGCCTAAGCTCGTGAGATACTTAGCAATATACGCTGCCGTTTCAAATTCTCGATTCGACAGCTCAGGGTTCGCATGAAAATGATGACGCCATTGAACAACTTGTTCTTCCATAGCACTGACTTTATCTGTCACTACACCAGGTTCAGGCTTAGCCTGTAAATTCGGCGCAGTCGCAAGTAACGCTGTCATACCTAATACAATGCCAATGCTTCGAGATAAGTTGGATAGCTTCATTGTAGCTCCTTGAATAAAATTATAAATTTATTATATTTACACCATAACACAAACAAATATAGAAAGAATACAGATAAAACCCCAAAAAAAGGC
>JAQXDG010000015.1 GCA_029251505.1 Glaciecola sp.
ATTCATGCTGACATGAATCACTCAATGACTAATACCGATATGACTAATACCGATATGACTAATACCGATATGACTAATACCGATATGACTAATACCGATATGACTAATCGTGGCATGACTAATAGTGACAGCATACTCGCGGTGCCAGTTCAAGCTGTGATCAGAACGGGGGCGCAAGATCGAGTGGTGCTGGCATTAGGGGATGGTCGGTACAAATCCATCGCAGTGACAATAGGTAACCGATTCAACGATGTATATGCGGTTATTGATGGCTTAGTTGCTGGTGATAAGGTTGTGACGTCAGCGCAGTTTTTATTGGACTCTGAAAGTACTATTAGTTCTGACTTTTTGCGTATGGAAGCGCCAATGGAATCGCCTATGCAAGCGCTTATGGATGACCCTACTCAAGCGCCTTCGCACGTAGCAATCCAAGAAAGCGAAGTAACCAGTGCCTGGACGCACGCCACTGTCAATGACGTTATGGTCAGTGAGCGCGTCGTGAATCTCACACACGGGCCACTTGATGCCTTTAATATGATGGGCATGACAATGAATTTTGCCGTTGCAGCGGAGATTGATATTCAACAATTTCAAATTGGAGAACAAGTTCATGTCGAAATTGTAGAAGGTATGTCTGGTATGTATCAAATCAACACGGTGCATTTTACCGGTAATATGAATGGCATGGGTGATATGGATGACATGGACTCACAGCGTGATCAAGGTGAGCTACAATGATTACGGCGATTATCCAATGGTCAATCCACAATCGTTTTTTTGTATTGCTGGCAACGCTTATGGTGGTCGGAGGCGGGTTATATTCGATAAAAAACACCCCAGTAGATGCGATCCCTGACTTATCTGATGTACAGGTAATTATCAAAACATCCTACCCAGGCCAAGCGCCACTGGTGGTTGAAGATCAGGTTACGTACCCGCTAACCACTGCGATGCTGTCTGTGCCGGGTGCTAAAACGGTGCGCGGCTTTTCATTTTTTGGTGATTCTTATGTGTATATTATTTTCGAAGACAGTACTGATATATATTGGGCAAGAAGCAGGGTGTTGGAGTATCTATCACAGGTTATCCCTCGTTTACCAAGCGCAGCTAAACCCCAATTAGGGCCCGATGCAACGGGTGTGGGTTGGATATATATGTATGCGTTAACCGATCCGAGTGGTAAGCACGACTTGAGTGAGCTTAGAAGTATTCAAGATTGGTTTTTAAAATACGAATTACAAACTGTGGCGGGTGTATCAGAAGTTGCGACCGTTGGTGGGATGGTCAAACAATATCAAGTCATCGTTGATCCTCTGAAATTACAAGCATTGAATATCCCATTAGCGCATGTGCAAATGGCACTTCAACGGGGTAATCAAGAAACCGGTGCTTCGGTGATAGAAATGGCCGAGGCCGAATATATGGTGCGCACGACGGGGTATATTTCAAGTGTCGAAGATATCCAGAATATTCCGATAGGCTTAGACGTAACCACTGACAACCGCAGTATTCCGATTTTGATTAAGGATCTTGCCCAAGTTGACGTTGGGCCACAAATGCGCAGAGGCTTAGCGGAGCTGAATGGGGAAGGTGAAACCGTGGGCGGAATAGTGGTGATGCGTTTTGGTGAAAATGCCCAAACCACCATTGATGGGGTTAAAGCTAAACTTGCATTGTTACAAAATAGTTTGCCAGATGGCGTTGAGGTCACGACCGTTTATGATCGCTCAGGGCTGATTGAGCGCTCAATTGATAATTTAACGCATAAAATTCTTGCTGAATTTGCTGTTGTTGCCTTAATTTTTGTGGCATTTTTATTCCATGTTCGGTCATCACTGGTTGCTATTATCAGTTTACCCATCGGTGTACTGGTGGCTTTTATTGTGATGCATATGCAAGGTATTAATGCGAATATTATGTCATTAGGCGGTATTGCTATTGCAATTGGTGCCATGATTGACGGTGCGATCGTATTAGTGGAAAACATGCATAAGCATATTGAAAAAACACCTCTTACCAATCAAAATCGTTGGCAGGTTGTGAGCAAATCAGCCTGTGAAGTTGGCCCGGCATTGTTCTTTAGCTTACTTATTATTACCGTGAGTTTCGTCCCCGTATTCACGCTTGAAGCACAAGAAGGCCGGATGTTTTCACCACTAGCCTACACCAAGACCTATGCAATGGCCGCGGCAGCAATATTAGCCATTACATTGGTGCCCGTGCTAATGGGCTATTTTGTGCGCGGTAAAATAGTGCCTGAACATAAAAACCCAATTAACCGATTTTTGATTGCGGGTTATCGTCCTTTATTGACCAAAGTTTTACAGTTTCCCAAAACCACTATCGCTTGTTCAATAGTGATTTTGGTTATTGGATTTTGGCCGGTTAGTCAAATTGGTAGTGAGTTTATCCCGCCATTGGATGAAGGGGATCTGATGTATATGCCTACTACCTATGCT
>JAQXDG010000052.1 GCA_029251505.1 Glaciecola sp.
GTTCATCTAACACATTCGCATAATTAGGTGCGGTTTGAGCGAGGGCTTCGACATGCTCAAATACGGCTTCTTTGTGGCCTTCTATGAGGCTGTGCAGCATTTTTAAAATTTGGTTTTTATCCATCAAACCAAGCATATCAGTCACAATACTCGCACTGATTTGATTGTTACCTTGGGCAATGGCTTGATCAGTCAGCTCAGGGCATCACGCATTGAGCCATTCGCGGCACGTGCCAGCTGTGCTAACGCTGCAGGTTCATGGTTGATTTGCTCTTGGGTCAACACATACGATAACTGCTGTTGAATTTGCTCTCTGGATAGTGCTTTGAGATTAAACTGCAAACAACGGGATAGAATCGTTACCGGAAGCTTTTGTGGATCAGTCGTCGCCAACAAAAACTTCACGTGCGGAGGTGGCTCTTCCAATGTTTTTAAAAGGGCATTAAAACTATGCTTAGATAGCATATGCACTTCATCAATCAGATAAACTTTGTAATCACCTTGAGTAGGACGATACTGTACATTGTCGAGAAGTTCTCGAGTATCATCCACTTTGGTGCGAGAGGCGGCATCAATTTCGAGTAAGTCAACAAATCGACCTTGTTCGATATCTTTACAAGTACCGCATTGGCCACAAGGGTTGGCGCTTAAGCCTGATTCACAGTTTAAGCTTTTGGCAAATATTCGAGCAATCGTCGTTTTACCGACCCCTCGTGTACCGGTAAACAAATACGCATGGTGCAAACGATTATTATCTAACGCATTAGATATCGCCGTAACGACATGCTCTTGCCCTACAAGCTCAGAAAACTTACTTGGGCGCCACTTCCTTGCCAGTACTTGATAGCTCATAATAAGTTAATCGCCTTCAAATTCGCAGATTGCGTATGGTGTAATCCCGGCCTCTTTTAGTCGGGTCTCACCACCAATATCAGGCAAAGAAATAACAAATCCAGCATGCTCAACAATACCACCAAGACGCTTGATTAGGTTAGCTGTGGCAATCATGGTTCCACCGGTAGCGAGTAAATCATCAAGCATTAACACACGCTCACCAGGATCGACGGCATCGGTATGAATTTCTAAATTATCCGTGCCATATTCGAGCTCATATTCTTCGGAAATAGTTTCACGTGGCAATTTACCAGGCTTACGCACTGGAATAAAACCAACACCTAATGCTAAAGCTAAAGGGGCACCAAAAAGAAAACCGCGAGCTTCAGTGCCTGCGATTTTATCAAACTTATGGTCTTTGAAATGCTCAGCTAGTAGAGTGATACATTGCATGAACGCATCGTGATCTTCTAGGACGCTGGTAACGTCACGAAACATGATACCCGGTTTAGGGTAATCCGGAATAGTTTTAATAACCGATTTGATATATTCGCCTGACAAAATTCACCCTTTTATTATTATTTTACTTAGAGATATAGAATACGAACCAACCGCAAATTGCGTTCAATAGAGGCATAGCAAGCAAAACAGCAACGGCTGCAAGAAAATACCAAACATTGAATGGGTCTTTGAAATTAGAATCAGATGACATTGTACTACTCCTAAGGGGTTCGTAAATAAAAAATTTTAATGGCGAGGAGTTTAAAGGAATCTAAGCTAAATTAATAGCCTAGATATCCAATAGTCTAATAGGATTATTGTTGAGCTTGGTAACCGATACGGAAACCGGCCCAATGCTTACCGTTGACATAAATGGGCGCGGACAAATCATGCATGACTTCGCCTGTATCGCGCTTATAAGTCTGCAATAAAAAGCTCTGCGTATTTGACCCACAACGCGCACCGGTATAATCATCAAAAATACGTTTGGTTCGACTATTGGCTAAATCTTGGTCGTAATTTCCCGTCATCGGTTTACTATATTTTTTGTTATGTGTTGGAAAATATCCTTTACGATCAACTGCGCCTCCATAAATAATATACGTATGGCCTTGTAAAATGGATTCTTGAATAGTGGGTAATACTTGATCCGTAAATTTATCAAACAACGTGGTATATTTTTGTGGATTGGTGTTGGGGACTTCTTTATATTGTGAATCAAACAGCGCATGCTCTGCAATCTGACCTGAGACAATTGCATCCGCAAATAAGTCGCCCACATTCTCCGCTGCTTGCAACGCAATATCACGAATAACCGAATTACGGTTTTCTAAAGAAAATACCTGCAATTGACGGAAGATGTCTTCAGTTTGATTACATAAATTCAGTACTTTTTTTGATACTTCTGCTAAATCATCTTCAAGCTCTTGAGTTGAACCATACAGATCTCGGACATTTTGACTGATCCCTTGATTGGTTTCATTGTGTTCTTTGACCGTACGATGTACTTGCTCCATCGCCGCTTTCGCTTCATAGGCTGAATGGGCGCTTTTGCTCACAACGGCAGAAGTCTCTTTAACCAAATGCGCCATTTTCTGACCGGACACTGACACCGCATCAATTGCTTTAACTGAGTCTCCCGTTGCAAATGATATTTCTTCTAATACTGTTTCAATGCTTCGAGTCGCGTCGGTTGTTTTCTTAGCTAATTCACGCACTTCATCGGCAACGACAGCAAATCCTCGCCCCTGTTCCCCTGCTCGCGCTGCTTCTATTGCCGCATTTAAAGCTAACATATTGGTTTGATCAGCCAGTTGGTTGATTGTGGTAACAATATGTCCAATTGAATCAGCTTTAATTTTTAAATTACCCAATGACTCGGTTGACACAGATATTTGTTCATTTAGAGAAGTTTACTGCTGCATCGCTTCTTGCAGTAATTCATTTGAGCGGTTGGTTTCTTTATCTGATTGTTCGATACTTTTTTGGGCATGCTGCGCAGCGTTTAATAATTCTTGATTACCACTTTCAAGTACTTCTACTCGCCCCGCTATTTGTTGCGTATGTTCTACTTGTCGTTTAAACATAGAAGTCAATTTGTCAGTAAAGTGTGAAACATTCGCCCCTCCTATTGCGATACGACTGGTGCATGCTGCAATATTTTCACCATATTGATTGTAATTAACAGATTCGACTTGCTGATTATCATCTGGCCTGCCATGTAACTTAGCCGTAAAAAAACTAATACACCCTGCAACAACAGCTGATACTAACGTATTGATTTGATGATCGATTTGTAAAAATTGTCCACCAAACATGATAACCAATATTGAGATTAAAACTAATACGGGAGGTAGAAACATAGTAAGTATCCGTCTGAGCTGTGATAAACAATAAATTATTATGTTTTGTATCGGCTGTGTAGGATAAAAC
>JAQXDG010000055.1 GCA_029251505.1 Glaciecola sp.
TGTCGTCAACTACACACTGGAGTGTACTATCATCATGATTATAACTATCACGCTGCTCGTTGCTATTACCTTATACGGGATTTATTACTACGATAAAATGTACAGTAATGGTGAACGCCAATTGATTATCAAAAAATATTTAAAAAATGATATTCAGGATATTAAAAAAAAAGTAACAGCATCGACTAAAAATATAAAAGCAAAAGCTAAGCCCGCTCACCAAGTTATTTTGTCTAATATTATTGATAATGGCGCTTTAATTATGGAACACACTCACCTCCAAAAAATCATATCAGGTGAACATACTTGGGAGCTAAGAACCACCAAATTTAAAAAATCGGGTTATATTGGATTAGTTGAGAAAGGCTCAAAACAAATTTGTGCTTATGCCAAAATTGCGGGCTATTATGGTCCATTATCGAAAGAAGAATTAAAAGCATCTAAATCTAAGCACGGTGTATTAGCGAAAGATTACAATGCCAAAGATTTTAAACGCCTCAATGCCATTGAATTGTGTGAAGTAGTTGAGTTACCCAGTCCGATTACGTATGAGCATAAGCCTGGAGCGGTAATCTGGGTTAAAGTAGGTGAGCAAGACGAAGTAGTCAGACAGTTCAAAGTGATGCTTACTCGCTAAAGCAACTTAACGATGCTCAGTATAAACTCGATGATTTTTTAACAAAAAACCAGCTTAAAGCTGGTTTTTTTTATGTGGTGCGGACGGGGGGACTTGAACCCCCACGATTAAAAATCACCACCCCCTCAAGGTGGCGCGTCTACCAATTCCGCCACGTCCGCGTAATTTTTTTCTAGTTAGGATTACCGTCTGTATCTTTGGTTTCTTGAACAGCCGGAACGTCACTAGTTGTTGCAGCAGGAGTAACAGTCGTAACGGGAACATCGCTTGCAGGTACATCCGTCGCTGGCACATCTAAAATAGGGGCTTCGACAACAGGTACTTCTAAATTCTGCCATTCATCAACAGCTTTTTCTTTAGAGGCCGTAAGGTTACCAAGTAACAGACTGATAAGAAAGAAAAAAGTTGCTAGAATACCCGTAGAACGAGTTAAAAAGTTACCTGAGCCACCTGAACCGAAGACAGTATTTGAACCGCCACCACCAAGTGATGCACCCATGTCAGCGCCTTTACCTTGTTGGATTAATACTAAACCTATTAGTAGTAACGCTACGATTAAATAAGCAACGATCAATACTTCGTGTAACATAGTTAGCCTCTTTGATTTGCCGCTTGGCAAATAGTTAAAAATTCAGATTCTTTTAAGCTTGCACCGCCTACAAGGCCACCGTCAATATCCGGTTGTGCAAATAATTCTGCTGCGGTTTGTGCATTAACACTCCCCCCATATAATATACTGATCGAATCGGCTACGTGTGCATCGATACTCGCAATATACTGTCTAATAAACGCATGTACTTCTTGTGCTTGAGCAGGACTTGCTGTTTGTCCGGTACCAATTGCCCAAATAGGCTCATAGGCAATCACACACTTGGCGATCCCTGCAATACCTACTGCATCAAATACACTATCAAGCTGTGATTGAATAAATTGATTCACTTCACCAGCTTGCCTTGTTGCAAGCGATTCACCGATACATAATATAGGTGTAATATTTGCAGCTAAAGCAGTGACTACTTTCTTAGCAATTATTTCATTAGTTTCATTATACAAGTCACGTCTTTCGGAATGACCAATTAACGTATGTGAAATGCCTAAATCATTGAGCATTGCGACACTCAACTCACCCGTAAAAGCACCGGATACATGTTCAGAGATATTTTGAACACCAACAATCAAATTACTTGACTCAAATGCATTCGTATACAATGCTGGTGGAAAAATCATGACCTTAACGTTTGCCAGTTCTGGGGATTTGAATGCGTCGTTAAATTGTTTAATTAACGCGACATTTCCATTTAACTTCCAGTTACCTGCAACTACCTTCTGTCTAGTCATCTAATTTAATCCTTTACATCATTTACCAATGAAATTCAGGTGGGCGATATTACCCAACCTATTAGCATTATACAAGTGAAAGACCACTCTAATAGCAAAAATAAGGGCGTTTCCCCCTATCCCACTGCTATTTTGGTCACCACTTGTGCAATATGCGCTGACCATTTATCAGCATCGTCCGCACTTTGTGCTTCAACCATCACTCTAATTAATGGTTCAGTGCCACTTTTTCGTAACAACACTCGACCCGTATCACCTAAAGCCTGCTCGGCTTCAGTGACGGCATCTAATACTCGTTGGTCTGCACAATAATCAATCGCACAAGGTTCATAACGGACATTAACCAGTTTTTGTGGAAATTTAGTCATACCGGAC
Source organism: Glaciecola sp. (assembly GCA_029251505.1). Classification (GTDB taxonomy): domain Bacteria; phylum Pseudomonadota; class Gammaproteobacteria; order Enterobacterales; family Alteromonadaceae; genus Opacimonas. The sequence continues at coordinate 2,351 of JAQXDG010000055.1, forward strand.
AATAAGCTTTTCAATGATTTTTCTGTATGTAGCATTGCCGTCAATACTTGCAAACCTGCAACAATGCCATCACCTGTAGAAATGGTTGAAAGATTAAGAACATGGCCAGAGTTTTCACCACCAATGTGCCAACCTTTTTCTTTTAATAATTCCATCACATAACGGTCACCCACTTTAGAACGTGCAAATGGAATACCCAAATTGTCTAGCGCGATCTCTAAGCCTAAATTACTCATTTGCGTGCCGACTACACCGCCAGATAAACGGCCATTTTTTAGCGCATCTCGAGCAATAATAAAGATGATCTGATCGCCATCAACCACATTTCCTTCATGGTCCACTAACATAATGCGATCGCCATCACCATCTAAGGCAAAACCCAAATCCGCTTTATGCTCTAATACCGCCTCCACACAAGCTCGCATAGAAGTAGCGCCTACCTGGTGATTGATATTTATGCCATTAGGTTTTGTGCCGATTTCAATGATTTCTGCACCTAGCTCACTGAGTACACTCGGTGCAATGTGATATGTAGCGCCATGCGCACAATCAACCACAATTTTCATACCGGTGAGAGATAGTTCGCTTGGGAAAGTCCCTTTACAAAATTCGATATAGCGACCTGCAGCATCATTGATTCGCGTTGCTTTACCCAGCTTATCTGATTCAACACAGTCCATCGGTAATTCGAGCATAGCTTCGATGGCAAGTTCAACTTCATCATCAAGCTTATAGCCATTTGCCGAAAAGAATTTAATGCCATTATCGTAATAAGGATTGTGGGAGGCACTGATAACAATTCCGGCTTCAGAGCGGAAGGTTTTAGTTAAATAAGCAATGGCAGGAGTTGGCATGGGACCTAATAAGCCAACATTGATCCCTGCTGCAGATAAACCAGCTTCAAGCGCTGACTCAAGCATATAACCTGAGATGCGTGTATCTTTGCCAATTAATACTTTATTGGTGCCTTTACCTGCTAAGACTTTGCCGGCTGCCCAGCCTAATTTGGTGACAAATTCAGGATTAATCGCTGAATGGCCTACTTTACCGCGGATACCATCGGTACCAAAATACTTACGTTCGCTCATGGTTTACAGCTTTCCTTTATGAGTTTAATCTGTTAAATAATGTCATTTACTCAACACTATTCATTTTATTTAGTATTCTAACTACATCCGATGTTGCTCGCACATCATGTACCCGTAAAATACTCGCGCCTTTAGTACTCGCAATCAATGCACACGCTAAACTACCAGCAAGACGTTCATCAACATTGCGATCTAACAACGTACCGATCATTGATTTACGGGACATACCCGCTAATGTAGGCACATGCAAATACTTAAATTTATTAAAATGTTTTAATAACTGAAAATTATGATCTAATGTTTTACCAAAACCAAAGCCTGGATCAACGATAATTTGTTCTTGTTTAATACCTGCCGCTAAGCAGATATCAATCCGCGCCTCAAGAAACTCATACACTTCTCCGACAACGCTATTGTAATCAGGTGCCGACTGCATTGTGCGTGGTTCACCTTGCATATGCATTAACGATACAGGTACTTGCAACGCAGCCGCAGTGGATAAAGCATCTTCTAATTGTAATGCACACACATCATTGATTAATCGCGCACCCACAGCGACAGCTTCTTGCATAACTAAGGCTTTACTTGTATCGATAGAAATCACACAATCGATATTTGCAGCTATTTTTTCAATTACTGGCGCGACGCGTTCAATTTCAACTTGAGCTGAGATAGCAACTGCACCTGGACGGGTAGACTCACCACCGATATCGATAAATACCGCACCATCAGCCACCATTTGTTCAGCTTGTTTGACCGCATTATCAATTGAATTGAATAGTCCACCATCAGAAAAACTATCAGGAGTGACATTGAGTACTCCCATGATTTGCGGAGTATCAAAGAAAACATGTTTGTTGCCAAATTCCATAATTGTTCTCCATAACATATTGATGAATATTATACGCCATAAACTCGTAAAAACAAAAAAACGTCGGCTAATTAACCGACGTTTTAGTTTGTTTACTGACTATAAAATAATAAGTAAAGAGGGATTTTAGTATCTAATCAATAATAATTAATTAGGTACGTCACCGGTATTGTCTAAATCAGGAGCAGTTTTGTCCTCGCCTTTAGCAGGGATTCCGCTAGTTTTATCATCATTAGGCTTGCGGTCATCCCAATCACGTGGTGGACGAACTTCGGTGCGAGCCATTAAATCATCAATTTGCAAGGCATCAATAGTTTCATATTTCATTAATGCATCTTTCATCGAATGTAGCACATCAATGTTATCATTAAGGATTTTTTCAGCGCGTTCATAGTTACGATTAATCAAAACTTTAATTTCAGAATCTATCAATCGAGCCGTTTCATCAGACATACTAGTAGATTTTGCTGAGCTACGACCTAAGAACACTTCACCTTCTTCATCTGCATACAGTTGAGGTCCCATTTTATCTGATAAGCCCCACTGAGTAACCATTTTACGAGCTATCTCAGTTGCACGCTCAATATCATTGGATGCACCTGTTGTCACTTTCTCAGCACCAAAAATGATTTTTTCAGCTAAACGACCACCGTATAAACTTGAAATCATACTTTCTAAATGTTGCTTAGAATGACTCACGCGGTCTTGTTCCGGCAAATACATAGTGACGCCCAACGCTCGACCACGAGGAATAATCGACACCTTATATACTGGGTCATGTTCTGGCACCACTCTACCAACAATGGCATGACCAGCTTCATGATAAGCCGTCATGGCTTTTTCTTCTTCAGACATTACCATTGTCTTACGCTCAGACCCCATCATGATTTTGTCTTTTGCTTTTTCAAATTCTTCCATTGCTACTACACGCTTATTCGAGCGGGCAGCGAACAGTGCAGCTTCATTAACTAAGTTAGCTAAATCTGCACCAGAAAAACCAGGTGTACCTCGTGCTATAACACTTGGTTCAACATTATCAGCAAGCGGCACTTTGCGCATATGGACTTTAAGTATGTGTTCACGTCCACGGATATCCGGTAAACCTACTGTCACCTGACGGTCAAAACGACCTGGACGCAATAATGCAGGATCTAATACATCCGGACGGTTAGTAGCGGCAATCACAATAATGCCTTCATGTCCTTCAAAACCATCCATTTCAACTAGCATCTGGTTCAGTGTTTGCTCACGTTCATCATTACCACCGCCTAAACCAGCACCTCGTTGACGCCCAACAGCATCAATCTCATCGATAAAGATAATACATGGTGCACTCTTTTTAGCTTGTTCAAACATGTCACGAACACGTGATGCACCAACACCCACAAACATTTCAACGAAATCAGAACCTGAAATAGTGAAGAATGGAACTTTAGCTTCACCTGCTATGGCCTTTGCTAATAGTGTCTTACCTGTACCAGGAGGACCCACCATTAATACGCCTTTAGGGATTTTACCACCTAACTTTTGGAATTTAGAGGGGTCACGTAAAAAGTCTACCAATTCAGATACATCTTCTTTGGCTTCATCACAACCAGCCACATCAGCGAACGTCGTTTTAATTTGGTCTTCACCTAGTAATCGAGCTTTGGATTTACCAAATGACATGGCTCCACGACCACCACCGCCCTGCATTTGACGCATGAAAAATATCCATACACCAATTAACAGTAACATCGGGAACCATGAGATGAAAATACTTGCTAACATTGATTGCTCGGCAGGAGGTTCACCTAACACACGCACATCTTGTTTAACTAAATCAGAAACCAATTGGTCATCGAAGTACGGAATGTAAGTCACAAAATTTTCACCCGAGCGTTTAATGCCACGGATTTCATTTTTGGTGCTATCAATACGTACTTCGCGGATCATGCCTTGATTCGCTTCTTTAAGGAAAGTTGTGTAATCCGTCTGAGGACGCGAGTTTTCACCAGGTGAAAAGCTTTCAAAGACAGCCATTAGCACTACTGCGATAACTAACCATAGGATTAAATTTTTTGCCATATCACTCAACGCCGTTAACCTCTTGTTTTGTCTGATACTGAAATATCTTGATGATTTATCAAGACTACTACAGATTTTAATTACTTACTACTAAGTAAACTTCATACGTTATACGTAACGTAGACTTATTTTGTTCATTATTGTGTCTATACTTAATTATAGCTATTCTAACCTAGTCATCGCAGTCTTTTTTTAAGAATATCTAACTAAATTGAGAAACGATAATGGTCTTAATAGGTAGATAGAGGTAGAATACTTTTTTTCAAGACCAATGTATGAAATTAAAGACAAGTATTCATGAATTTATCAAATAAACAAAAGCAATACCTTAAAGGCCTAGCTCATCCTATAAAACCGGTTGTACAACTAGGTGGAAATGGCTTTACTGAAGGGGTGTTAGCAGAAATTGAATCAGCCCTTGCTCACCACGAGCTGATTAAAGTGAAGATCCCTACTGATGACCGCGAAGAGAAACAACAGATCATGGACGCTATCGTGCGTGAAACTGGTGCAGTGAAAGTCCAGACCATTGGTCATATATTAGTCATCTTCAAGCCTTCTGAAGAAAAAAAGATCCAAATTCCTAAAAAATAATTTAGGTAGATTGCACTGGTATCATAATAACGTAACAGCGTCGCTAACCTGCAACAGGTTAGCAATGTTTTTTAGTTTCCTAGCTATTCGTCATCACTACCATTAATAATATTAGAAATATTATACAATTGATTCAACGCTTGGTAATTAATCGTCCCTTTAGGGTAGCGTCCTTTAAGATTATATTGACCCGCTTCACGCTGCATTAACAGGCTTAACGCCTCATCAACCGTTTTCACAGCGAAGATAGAAAACTTACCGAGTTTAATCGCTTGAACAATGTCATCACGCAGTAATAAATGCATTTGATTCGAAAATGGAATAATCACGCCATGTTCAGCCGTTAAACCACGATGACGGCATAAATCAAAGAAACCTTCGATTTTTTCGTTGATACCGCCGACTGATTGCACTTCTCCATATTGGTTAATCGAACCAGTGATGGCTAATGTCTGCAAGCAAGGAATATCTGTTAGGGCTGAAATCAATGCCACTAACTCGCCCAGTGACGCACTATCTCCATCGATATAACCGTATGATTGTTCTAAGGCAATATTTGCTGATAATGTTAATGGGAAATGTTGCGCGTATTTTTGCCCTAAATATCCCGTTAATAACATGACACCTTTGGAGTGAATAGATTGCCCTAATTCCACTTCACGTTCGATATCAATCACCCCACTCGCACCAACATAAACCGTCGCAGTGATCCGCGCTGGCGTGCCAAACGCAGTACCTCCGGCGTCTAGAACGGTTAAGCCATTAACATTCCCAATGGCTGTCCCTTCGGTTTGGATTAAAATTTGTTCTTCTTTGATGTCTTCCAATAATGTCGTCGCCACCCGTGACATTCGGTGTTCTTTTTCAATCTGGGCTGTTTGCAAATAATGCTCGGAAAACTCGGTTGCACCTGCTTGTTTCGCAAAAAAAGCCGCTTCATTGATAATTTCAATAATCGCCGAAAACTTAGCACTTAATTTGGTTTGATGTTCACTCAAACGCAACGAATATTTTAATAAAAACGCAATTGAATCTGGCGTAATGTCGGCAAAACCGAGTCCATTAATATGCTGGCAAACACATGTAATGAAATCGTTAACATTACTGCGATTTAGCGGTAGTTCGTAATCAAAGTCAACCAGCACGCTAAAGAGTTGCTCAAATTCAGGATCATAGTCTTGCAACGTATAGAATAAATCACGCGAGCCGAGCAAAATAATTTTGACTTGAAGCGGGATCGGCGCAGGCGATAATGTCATTGAATTAACCATTCCCGCATCTTGTTGCGGCAAATCGACTCTTAATAGCTGTTGTTTCAATGCCCGCTTTAATGACTCCCATACATGTGGTTGGTCAATCATTTTGTCTGCATCCAATAATAGATAACCACCATTGGCATTATGCAAAGCACCACTAAAAATCATGCTGTAGTCCGTCATGATACTGCCTTGAGCAGTAGAGTATTCAATCCGTCCAAACAGATTTTGATAGGTTGGATGGGCTTCGTAAATGACTGGGGCTGAACTCGTTACCTCATGTTGCACTAGCGTATTAGGTAAATAATGACTTTCTAGCATCGCCTTAGCTTCAGCGGCATCATATTTATCTTCTTTGTCATCTAAATCATCAAGCCACATGACGGAATCAATAAGATGGTCTTTAATTGATTTTAAATATTTAAGGACAGCCAAATTATCTGCATAGGTATGTTCTAGCGCTTTTAGTAATGGTTTTATACTTTGTTCTGCAGTATTACGCTTTAGAGTGCGCAGTTGCTCGGATTGTGCTCGTTTCCACGCTGGTAATTCGAACAGCGCTTCTTCAAGTTCCAGTTCACACTCTTTAATGTGTAATAAAAACGCTGCTTGAACGTCATCAGCTAAGGCATGAAACTGCTCATCTTCAACCGGTTTATTATCGACAATGGGTAAAAATGCCACCTTCCCATCATCTTCAAACAACGCGATGTTAAATTGCCTTGCCGACGTTTCTACTTTTTCTAATGCGCCGTCATATAATGCATCGTAATCTTTTTTAATCCCTAATGCTTTACGCTGATATCCAGGATTATCAAATGCAGCAGGAAATGTGTCTAAAAGGTTGGCAATCAGATCTTGCATATCTTTGTCGAAGGTCTGACTCAGCCCAGATGGAAACGAGATTGCAATTGGGGCTCGCTCATCTTGGATGTTATTTACATAAACCCAATCATCCGGCGCATGGGCCATCTTGCCATAATGTTCAATATAGCTTTTGACCAAGGTCGAACGCCCTGTCGCCAGTTCGCCCATAACGAATAAATTATAACCAGGTGCGTCAATGCCAAGACCAAATTCTAGTGCTCGCTTTGCTCTTTTTTGACCAATAAAAATCTTGTTCTTATGCTGTAACGCTAAGTATTCAGCGGTTAATTCAGGGATATCAAACGCCCCTAACTGTGCATGGCATTGTTCTGATTCAAGGCGGGTACGTGCCATCAAATCAAGCATTGCTGAATGTGCAGAAAATAACGATTGAGTCATATGGATACTATCACTGTGTCATAATTATGATTTATTGAGTATTATTCTACACATAGTCATCTCAATAGTCGCATAAAAATTCCTTTTCGAGCATAGCGTTACGCCCCTAGCTAAGGTATTCTATTGGGCTAAAGAACAATTAATTTTATGTGGAATAGTTAATTACATGTCGCAACAGCCATACACCCCCCAAGCATTAGAAGCCAAAGTTCAACAATACTGGCAAGAAAACGCGTGTTTTACAGCACAACCGGATGACACCAAAGAAAAATTTTATTGTCTATCTATGTTTCCTTATCCCAGTGGCAAGCTGCATATGGGACATGTACGTAATTATACGATTGGTGATGTGATAAGTCGTCATCAACGCATGCTTGGCAAAAATGTCCTGCAACCGATGGGTTGGGATGCGTTTGGTCTGCCTGCAGAGAATGCTGCCATTAACAACAATACTGCGCCAGCTAGTTGGACTTACTCTAACATTGAGTACATGAAGTCCCAGCTTAATTCATTAGGCTTTGGCTATGATTGGGATCGTGAATTTGCGACCTGCCAACCCGATTACTACCGTTGGGAACAATGGTTTTTTACCCGTTTGTATGAAAAAGGCTTAGTGTACAAAAAACTATCTACCGTTAATTGGGATCCGGTTGATCAAACCGTACTAGCTAACGAACAAGTTATTGATGGTCGCGGTTGGCGTTCAGGCGCTGTTGTTGAGCAAAAAGAGATCCCACAGTGGTTTATCAAAATTACCGCTTATGCCCAAAACCTTCTCGATGACTTAGATAAGTTAGACCAATGGCCGGAACAAGTTAAAGCCATGCAAAAAAATTGGATTGGTCGCTCAGAAGGTGTCGAGATCAAATTTGATTTACCACATGACATTGCTGAACTCACTGAATTAGAAGTTTATACGACTCGTCCTGACACATTATATGGTGTGAGTTATGTCGCGGTTGCCGCGCAACATCCTATTGCATTAGCAGCCGTTGCTTTACGTCCTGAACTGAGCGAATTTGTCGAATCTTGTAAAAATGCGAAACTAGCCGAAGCTGAAATGGCAACAATGGAGAAAAAAGGCGTCGATACCGGCTTTACCGCCATTCATCCTTTAACGGGTGAAAGCGTGCCGATTTGGGTCGCTAACTTTGTATTAATGGGCTATGGCTCAGGCGCCGTAATGGCCGTCCCAGGTCATGACCAACGTGATTATGAATTTGCTAAAGCCTACGGTTTACCAATCAAACAAGTCGTTAGTGGTGTTGATTGTGATATCAGTGTTGCTGCTTTCACCGAAAAGGGCGCATTAATTAATTCTGGTGAATTTGATGGACTGGATTTTGAAGCTGGCTTTAATGCGATTGCGGATAAACTGGCCGCATTAGGGAAAGGCAAAAAAACCGTCAATTACCGACTACGCGATTGGGGTGTATCTCGTCAGCGTTATTGGGGTGCACCCATTCCAATGCTGAACCTTGAAAATGGTGAGTCAGCACCTGTACCTATTGAACAATTACCGGTGATTTTACCCGAAGATGTGGTTATGGATGGCGTGACATCTCCGATCAAGGCAGATCCAGAATGGGCCAAGACGACGTTCAATGGCCAACCCGCATTACGTGAAACAGATACCTTTGATACCTTTATGGAGTCATCTTGGTACTATGCCCGTTATACCTCTCAACCAGGTAATGCTATGCTCGACCCTGCCGAATCCAACTATTGGTTACCGGTTGATCAATATGTGGGCGGGATAGAACACGCTATTTTACACTTATTATATTCACGTTTTTTCCATAAGTTATTACGCGATGAAGGCTTAGTCGATTCTGATGAGCCATACAAGCGCTTACTGTGCCAAGGCATGGTACTTGCTGATTCGTTTTATCGTGAAGATGCGGCAGGCAAAAAAACCTGGTACTCCCCTGCTGATGTTGCCATTACCAAAGACGAAAAAGGTCGCATCATTACGGCTATACTTGATAGTGATGGCGAAGCAGTCGTGCATGGCGGCATGACAAAGATGTCAAAATCAAAAAACAATGGTATCGATCCACAACAAGTGATCGATTTATATGGCGCTGATACGGTCCGTCTATTTACTATGTTTGCTGCACCACCTGAACAAACATTAGAATGGGTTGACTCAGGTGTTGAAGGCGCGAATCGCTTCTTAAAGCGCGTTTGGAAATTAGTTTCAGAGCATGTTGCCTTGGGCGACACGGTCGCAGTAGATGCTGCACAGTTAAGCAAATCGCAACAAGACCTGCGTCGACTTGTGCATCAAACGATTGCTAAAGTCAGTGATGATATTGAACGTCGTCAAACGTTTAACACCGCCATAGCTGCGATCATGGAGCTGAGTAATCATTTACTTAAAGCGCCAAGCGATAGTGAACAAGACCGCGCTATTTTACAGGAAGGTAGCGAGGCAATCGTATTAATGTTAACCCCTATCACGCCGCATATTGCGCATGAATTATGGCAAGCATTAGGCCATGATAATGTACATATTGCACCTTGGCCTCAAGCGGATAGTGCCGCAATGGTTGAAGCCGAAAAACTGATTATAGTGCAAGTAAATGGTAAATTACGTGCCAAAATAACGGTTGCCGCTGACGTATCTAAAGAGACAGTAGAAGCATTAGGTCTAGCCGACAGTAACGTACAAAACTTTATTGATGGCAAGACTATCCGTAAAGTGATTTATGTGCCTGGTAAATTATTAAATATTGTCGCTAACTAAGTCAGTAACAAAACTGAGTAATGACCTACTGCAGGCGCATAAGGATACACCACTATGACTACGGTTAATCACATAACACAATCTGTATCACCTAGTACCAGACGTTATTGGCTTGTGCGTTGGGGTTGTGTATTTGTGCTACTTGGGCTGATCAGCAGTTGTGGTTTTACCTTAAGGGGGCAACAGCTCCCTAACTCCGCTTTATCTCATCTGCACGTCGAGCAACCGGCGCGTTATTCCGCCTTGCATAACACTGTTGAACAATATTTTACCAAACAAGGTATTCAAGCAAATATTGATGGCACGATTACCCATACGATTAGCATTAAACCTGAATCTATTGAGCGTCGTTTGTTATCGGTTTTTTCTACCGGACAAGTAGCTGAGTATGAGTTGATTTATGCGGTTAATTACATGCTACATTTCGCTGATATGAAACCCCAGAATTATACATTTACGTTAATTCGCGAGTACCAGGATGATCCTCGTCAAGTGTTAGCCAAAACGCGTGAGCTTAATTTAGTACTCAATGAGCTACGCCAAGAAGCTGCTGCAACTATTTACCAGCGTTTACCTGCGCATTTAGCCCAGTTGCAAGGCCGCTAATATGCAATTACGTTTAAATCAGTTAGTAACTCAATGTGACAATGGTTTACCGCCCTTTGTATTGATTTTCGGTGATGAGCCGCAACAAACAATACAAGCGCTTGATACGGTGCGTGAGTATGCGTTTAAAGCTGGGTTTGCAGAACGACAAAGCCTCACGGCTGATGCTGATTTTGACTGGTCAACGTTACTAGAGGCCACGCAAACGATGTCATTATTTAGCGATAAACAACTGATTGAACTACATTTACCTACCGGTAAACCGGGCAAAGAAGGCAGTAAAACATTATTGAGCATAGCTGAGCAACCTTCAGCGGATGTGTTAATTGTCATCTATGGTCCACGTGTTGGCAAAGATGTACAAAACACTAAGTGGTTTAAAACCTATCAATCTGCGGGTTGGTTCATTCCCTGTTTTGCGCTTGAAGGACGTGATTTAGAAAATTGGGTCGCACAGCTTTTACAACAGATCCCAATTCACACCACACCAGATTGTATCGCGTTTATAGCTGATGCCTGTGAAGGTAATATGCTCGCTGCTAAACAAGAAATTGATAAACTGGGTTTATTGTATGCAGGTGGCATACTAAACATAAAGCAATGTAAAGCCGCCGTTGTCGAGCAATCACGTTATACCGTATATCAACTCATTGACACAATGCTTGCTGGTGATGCGCAACGGATCGTTAAGTTATTGTTTCGCCTTGAGAGTGAAGGGCTAGAACCTAACATTATTATTTGGGCATTGATTAAAGAATGGGAAACACTCTATAGCATTGATCAGCTCCAGCGCAACGGCGAACGGATTAATTGGGCTGCATTACGTGTATGGGGCAACAAACAAGGTCTATATACCGATTTACTTACACAATTTACACCACAAAAATTTGCTTCAATCAGAGCGGCATTAAAAGAAGCTGACTTTCAGTTTAAAAACACACAACCAACACGCCCTTATGTATTGTTGTGTCATTTATGCCTTCTCTTTACGCCATATGGTTTAGATGAGTTTACGTTGAGTTATGCATAAACCCCAGCTCTATTTATTTGGTGGAAGTTTCAACCCGCCGCACCGTGGCCATATTGAGCCTTTATTAGCACTGCAACAGCAGTATGGCGTGGGTAATATTACTTTATTACCTAATCATATTTCACCTCTTAAACTCGACCAACCCCCTGTATCCAATGCGCATCGTTTGGCCATGTTGCAGTTATGTACCGCTGAATTTCCTAGTTTAACGATCAGCGATTATGAGTTAACTCAGCCTGAAACAAGTTTTACGTTCAACACTCTGTTGCATTTTTCTGAGCATTATCGTGTATTTTTTATTATCGGTGAAGACAGTCTACAAAGCTTGGACAAATGGTATCGATATACTGATATTATGCAGCTATGCCACATCATTGTACTCCCAAGAGACCAAGTTCCAACTAAAGTAGGCACATTACCTAAAAAAATCGTGCAAAATATCAACACATTAACCCCGGGTCCGATACA
>JAQXDG010000098.1 GCA_029251505.1 Glaciecola sp.
TGTATCAATCTTAAGTACGCTTTTAATCATGACCATTGCAACCATATTCTTAGATGAAAAGCCTAACAACATCTTGTTTGCAATCTTTTTTGGAGTGAGTTTATGGTGTATTTCGCCAATCGAGTCATTACTCTCAAAAATAAATAACCAACATAAAACCGTGAGCTTTTATCTTTTAAAAGGAGGGGTTGCCTTAGGAGCCATGTCTTACTCGGTTTATCTCCTACACGGAAAGTTATATTTACTTCCAGCCATGTTTGTAAGGCAAGTCGTCGAGGAAAGTAGTGTTTGGTATGGTTTAGTAAGCATTTTATTAACGTTACTAATTTGTTATCCCTTCTATTATTTTGTTGAACGTCCGTTTATGAGCAACAATTATATTAAAATGCAACAAGGCGCTTTATTTACCGATAATGGTAAAGAAGGTAAAAAAAAGCACTAACAACATATGACTCGCCCGCCGTATATTTATCAGTGCTATATTTTAGAACATGCTACGATTATTTGAAAAATAAATGACTAAATGGGTTCAGCAATCGAGCAATACCTGACGTAAAATGCAATGGCTTATCCACAATCGAAAAGACTAAACATCCTTCTACAGCATTAGAATGAGGCGAATGAATGTGCTCATTGTCCATGATGATAAAGTCACCCGAATCATAATCAGCTAAGCCATCCGAAAATTCACCATCAACAACCAATGTTAACTCCGTTCCTTTGTGCGTATGTTCTGGTACACGACCACCTTTTTCCATGTAGATAAAGTTCGCTTCGCCTGCATCGCCTAAATCTACTGGTGCTTGCCATACTTTGCCCAGTAAATGTGACCAATTGCCTGTGTTTTTCACAAATCGTTGTAATGGACGTGGGACATCAAAAAACCGGCCATCAAGTTCAATTCTAGGCGCAACCACAGGTTTCGTGTCAATAACAGGCAGATGCATTATCGAAGCGAGCATTTTTTCAAATGCAGGATCTTTGAAATCATGAGCGCGTACATTTTCAATCACAGAAGATAATTCGATATTAATATCGTCTACTTTTTCTTGGCATTGACTGCATACATCGCAATGAGCAGAAACAACTAATGCTAACGCAGGAGAAATATTACCTTCAGCAAACTGCTGCAATTGTTTATCGGTAGGGTGATAATTAATCATGATCTTCTAACATATCCTTCAAACGCTGCAATGCTAAACGAGTTCTGCTTTTCACGGTTCCTAAGGGAATGGCTAATTCATCAGCGACTTCTTGCTGCGACTTACCATCAATATAAATAGCTTCAATCACGGCACGTTGTTTATCGGGAAGACTATTAAACAACAGGCCTACTTGTTCTAAGGTGACTTGTTCTTCAAGCGATACTTCATTCTGGTCCGGCGTCTGTTCACACAAAACGGGCCATAAATCATCAGAACAAATATCTTCTTTACGATTTTTTAATTTGCGCAGCATATCGAATCGAATGTTACGGGCAATCGTAAATATCCACGTTGAAGGAGAGCCTTTTTCGGCATTAAAGAGGTGGGCTTTTTGCCACACATTGGCCATGGTATCTTGAACCATTTCCATTGCCAATGCTTCGTTCCCCATTTGTTTTAACGCGTAAGAGCGTAAGCGGGGTGCAAAATAGCCGAAGATCTTAGCGTAAGAACGTTTACACCGTTGTGATGCAACTTCAAGTAAGGCCTGTGACATTTCATCTGCACAGTCCTTAGGCTTGCCGGTATTTTGTAATTTGTTTTCCAAGGAAATTCCAACGAGCATACATCCACCTTTTTCCGTATTTTATATTTATACGCGGTGAATCAATTGAGGATCATAAATTACTCTACCAGTTTTGTTAAGTATTGTACAACCTCAGAACAGTCATTATCGGCTAAAAATTGTTGCTTTTGGGCAGCATCTACCGGTAGCAATTCGAGCCAGCGATTGATCACCCAAATTGGATCATCAAACTTGGTTTCTTGATATAACGAATTTACCTCTGGATACTTATCAAAAATCTCTTTAAGCTTTATATCCATAGGATGTAGCGCATCTTTTTGTAAGTTAAACTCCCACGGAGTAATCACCTCACAATCTGCAATGCGCAAATTATCTTTTTCACTGCGAATGTTAGCAATCGATACACATTTTATACCTTCAACGGTAATCCCTAACAATCCGTCATCTAGCAAATTGAAATCGACAACATTAACATACGTGCCAATTGGATGAATATCCTCATTAGTTGCTTTGTCACCTTTCGCATTAAGCATACAAATAACAAAACCAGAATCCGAAGCGCAGGCTTCTTTTACCATTCTAGTATAACGAGGTTCAAAAATACGTAACGACATTCTACCACCTGGAAGAACATGCGCTGATAATGGGAATAAAGGTAACGTCACCACAATAAATGCCTTATTAAAATTATACCCTCTTCTTTACGCACAATGTGTGACAAAGGATTAAAAAATATTTAAATAAAAGGCGAGTAATTGTAGGGTGATCCATCTATTATACGAATATGTACACATCTACATGATTTCATTAAATAAGTATTTATGACTGTAATAGACCGTTTTGCCTCATTTTATCAAACGCTAGCTGTGGCCGATATTGCGCAACTTACTAAAATCTACGCTGACGATATTACCTTGATTGATCCGGTAGGTACCCATCATGGCCTGGGTCAACTCACCGCTTATTTTAAAAATTTACTCGTTAACGCCAAACACTGTGAGTTTGCGATACATCATATCGCCGCACATGAATTGCAACCACTTCTAGCGCATCAATCCTATACCGTGACCTGGACCATGTCCTTTGCAACGCCGCGTTTAAATGGCGGAGACACCATCCATGTTGATGGCATTACCTTATTGAAAGTCCGTGACGACACCATTTTTTTCCATCAAGATTATTATGATCTTGGGCAAATGGTATACGAGCAAGTTCCCATATTAAAATTTATCATTCATAAAATTAAAGCAGGCATGCGCGCATGAAACGTCTACTAATCACAGGCGCGACGTCAGGTATTGGTGAAGCTGTCGCGTTACTCGCTGCACAACAGGGCTACAGCGTGATTGCTTGTGGTAGAAATGCCGACAAGCTCGCACTTTTAGCCCAGCAGCCCAACATATCAACCTGTCAGTTTGATGTCACCGACTTAGCGCAAACCCAAGCAGCATTAGCTAATGTTCAATGTGATATTGCCCTGCTCAACGCAGGCACGTGTGAATATGTCGATATTGATGACATTGAACCGGCTATGTTTGAGCGTGTCTTTGCTGCCAATGTATTTGGTGTGATCAATGTCATCAAAGCCTTGTCGCCTAACTTGCAATCCGGTAACAAACTGGTGTTTGTGGATAGTTTAGCGCGCTTGTTACCATTTCCCCGCAGCCAAGCCTACGGGGCGAGTAAAGCCGCATTACATTACATAGCTAAAAGCTGCGCCGTTGACTATGCAGAAAAGGGTGTGCGCGTGCAGACTATTTCACCTGGATTTGTCATCACGCCATTAACCGATAAAAATGATTTCCCTATGCCGATGAGTATTTCGGTGGAAGAAGCTGCCCGTGATATTATGGCAGGGATTAAAACGAATAAAGCGAGTATTTACTTTCCGACACGATTTAGTATGATCTTGCGCGGTTTACATGCCCTACCCGAATTTATCCAACATCGCTTAAGTTTGCGTATGCGCCAGCCAAAGCGAAGCGACACGAATCAGCGTAACAATAATAATAAGAGTGTGAAATGAAAAAGAAAATAGCAATTATCGGTACAGGTATTTCCGGACTAACCTGTGGCTATATGCTGAATAAAGAGCATGATATTACCGTATTCGAAGCTAACGATTATATCGGTGGTCACACCGCAACCAAAGATGTGGTCGTCAATGATGTACATTATGCCATTGATACAGGTTTTATCGTGTTTAACGATTGGACGTATCCCAATTTTAATAAATTAATGAGCCAGATTGGGGTCAATGCCCAGCCCTCAGAAATGAGCTTTAGTGTCAAAAACCGACAAGCTAATTTAGAGTATAATGGCAATACGCTTAATTCATTATTTGCTCAGCGTCGAAATTTCTTCCGCCCGCGTTTTTGGCGTATCGTGCGAGACATATTAAAGTTTAATAAATTATGTAAATCCGAGGATGCCCAGCAACATGCCGCAACTGGGATCACGTTGTTTGATTACATTCACCACCACAACCTCAGTGATGACTTTAGCCAAAACTACATTTTGCCTATGTGCGCCGCAATTTGGTCGATGTCGATTGAAGACTCCAAAGCCTTTCCGTTGACGTTTTTCTTACAGTTTTTTAATAATCACGGTTTACTTAATATCACTGATAGACCACAGTGGTATACCATTATGGGTGGTTCGAGAGAATACATCGCACCGTTAACACGTGAGTTTGCTGACAGCATTAAGCTTAACTCGCCAGTCGTTAAAGTCACGTCATCAGTAACCAACGACACGGGTCACACTGTGCATTACCGTGATGATCAAGTCAGTGAAACCACAGTCTTAACTGAAGAGTTTGATGAGGTTATTTTTGCGTGTCATTCCGACCAAGCTTTAGCCATGCTAGCCACACCTACATCCCAGCAGCAAGCTGTGCTGAGCAACATTAAATACGCCATGAATGACGTGGTATTGCACACTGACACGAACATTTTACCGCAACGTGAGCTCGCATGGGCAAGTTGGAACTATCTGATAAAAGGGGATGAAAATGAGACCCTGCAACCTGCCACTGTCACGTACAACATGAATATATTGCAAAGTCTGCAAACAGAACACACGTTCTGTGTCACCTTAAATAACACCGCTGAAATCGATCCAGAGAAAATATTAGGTCGTTATCAATACGCCCATCCACAATTTAGCCCAGCGATGGTTAATGCTCAGGGTCAGCGCTCTACTATGTGCGGCATTAACAATCTGCATTTTTGTGGCGCCTATTGGTATAACGGCTTTCATGAAGATGGGGTGCGCAGTGCCTTGGATGTGTGTGCACGTTTTGGAGCCACGTTGTGAGTTTAAGCAGTGCAATCTATCAAGGGAATGTCTACCACAAACGTTTTACACCCACGGTCCATGAATTTCGCTATGATATTTATTTGTTTTGGATCAAACTAAAAGAACTACCAGAGTTAGCTCAACTTGACGGATTTAATGTTGATCAAACAGGCTTTTTAGAGTTTCGTCGGAGTGATTATCTTAATCAACACGGTTTGCCCTTGGAGCAAGAAATCTTAGCCAAAATGAATGCCCTACGCGATACATTACTAAAATCGGTTACGACCCCAATTAATGGGGATGTGTATTTTCTGGGGCAAACACGGATGCTTAATTTATACTTTAGCCCTGTGAATTTTTATTATGTTCAAGATCCCCTTTCTAAGCAGTTCACCTTTATGCTCGCTGAAGTCAGTAATACGCCATGGCATGAACGCCATTATTACTTAGTAGATTTAAGCGAACAAGATGATACCCAAAAAGCATTTCATGTCAGTCCGTTTAATCCAATGGATATGCAATACAAATGGCGCATTTCACAACCGAGTGAACACTTGACGCTGACACTCTCGTGCTACAAACAAATCAAACATATGGTGGCGAGTATTGATTTACACCGCCAAGAACTCACTACAAGTAATCTTTCTACGGCGAAAAAGCGTATACCTAGTATGACGTTAAAAACTGTCGGCGGGATTTATTGGCAAGCGTTGAAGTTATTTATCAAACGCACCCCATTTTATGGCTATGTCAAATATGACACTAAGCCCGCCACTAAAAAATCTGAGGAATGAGCAATGTCTCAAGCACAACAAACTATAATAAAAACAGAAAACGCTTCGCTCATGGATAAATGGTGTAAACGCGCCTTTATCAGTGTTCTAAACCATTTACCACAAGGCTGTATGACTCTTAAAGAAAACGGCGTGATGGTGGCACAAATGGGTGATCTTAATAGTGAGCTTCAAGCAGAGGTCAATATCCTTGATCCTAAAGCTTATCGTCATTTGCTATTTGGTGGCAGTGTTGCCAGCGGCGAAACTTTCATGGATGGTTTGTGGACATCACCGAATCTAACCAACGTGATCCGTATTTTTGCTCGCAACTTACCTGTACTTGATAAATGGGAAAAACGCTTTGGTTGGTTAACTTATCCCTTTAACAAGATCCAACATTTCTTAAATCGTAACTCGGTTGAGCAAGCGCGCAAAAACATCCAAGCACATTATGACTTAGGCAATCAACTATACACGCAGTTTTTAGATGAAAGCATGATGTACTCATCTGCTGTTTACCCGCATCCAGAAGCAAATTTAGCCGAAGCGCAACAACACAAACTCAAAGCGATTTGTGACAAGTTGCAACTCAAACCCACCGATCATTTAATGGAAATTGGGACCGGCTGGGGTGGATTAGCGGTTTATGCAGCTAAACACTATGGCTGTCGTGTTACCACAACGACTATTTCTGATGAGCAATATGCATGGGCTGAAGACTGGGTTTCCCGTGAAGGGTTGACTGATAAAATTACTCTACTCAAGCAAGATTATCGTACGCTTGAAGGCGAATACGACAAACTGGTTTCCATCGAAATGATTGAAGCGGTAGGTAAATCCTATTTACGTAACTTTTTTGAAAAGTGTACATCACTATTGAAACCGGAAGGGATCATGGTATTACAAGCTATCACCATTGATGACCGTCGTTATGAAAGCTACAGCAGTGGCGTGGATTTTATCCAAAAATACATCTTCCCTGGTGGGTTTTTACCGTCACAGTATATGATTAACCGTTGTATTAAAGAATACACCGATTTGAGTATCCGCGACCTGCATGATATCGGTTTAGATTACGCACAAACACTCTCGCATTGGCATGACCGTTTCTTTGAGAACATCGAGTCACTGCGCGAAAAAGGCTACGATGAGCGTTTTTCTAGAATGTGGCAATATTACCTTAACTATTGTGAGGGCGGATTTAGAGAACGCTCTATCTCTACCGTGCAGCTTGTGTTAGGTAAAACTGCGCATACTGATGCGTTGACGTTCCGCTAACCGGACGTTGAGAAGATAAATCCCAGTTAGAACGATACAACTTATTCGCGATATTAGAAATATCACTGTGACCAGAGACTTCAATCTCACCAGGAATATCCGACAGCACAGTACCTATTTTGACCACGACAGGGACAAATTGTGGCTGTAAAAATGCCGAACCCGCTGCAAATGACCCATTTTCACGGATCCGGATAGTAATCTGTTGTCCCAATGATTCTAGCTCTATCGCGCCATCACGGATCTCTTGTTCCATTTTTTCAGCTATTTTCTTCAACTGCTCAGCAACATTGTCTATATTTGCTGAATCAAAGGCATCCGACGCTGATGCCATATTGACTGAGGTAGACGTTGCTTGCCCGCCACTTTGCTCTCCTTGCTGGCGTTGTTTACCGCCAGCATGCGCACTATCACCATCTTGAAACTCAAGTTCTTGGCGAGTCACTTCAGTCGTGACTTGTTGAATGGTTTCTATTGGCGCGTTTAGATTCTGCTAGATAGGATTTTAATATCCCGTCGATGACCCGCGGATTTAGTCCATCGGCAAGCGCTTTAAAAATCGACGCACCGAATTCATGGCGCTGGGTCGTCATCGAAATATCTTTGGATAAGGTTTCTCGTACCACTTCGACATCATGCCCATCAACCAACATATCGACGCCTTTTTACATGAAAGGGTTATCAATTTGCGCTTCTTCCAATGCCAAAAAACCGCCTTTTCGAGCAGCATCAGCCATTTCAACGACTTTATGGATCAGGGCTTCAGGTGCTTCAATTTTAAACATGAACGCCTTAGCTGCAATTTTGCCTGCACCCAAAAACTGCTCCAATGAAAACTGCGACAACACCACAAACAATGAACCACAAAATACAATTAAGATCGAGGGTACGTTAATAAACATACCAATGTCGCCGCCTTGGACCATCGCCATGACAATAAAGCCAATCGCGCCAATCGCGCCAATCATGCCGACTATCGTAGCTAAATCCATTGAAAACCCTCTTATGGTGTGAATAGCAGAATAAGATTACTATGCTTTTTATCGACATTTACGATATTATCTATAGTTAATATCCTATGAATCTTACAAAAAGTGGATGAGACATGGCACACGATAGCGCGACTGAGAAACAACAACCGAATTTTGAACAAGCGATGCAACAACTTGAACTTGTCGTTCAAGAAATGGAACGTGGTGAATTACCGCTAGATGTGGCTTTAGGCAAATTTCAAGAAGGCATTACATTAGCCCGTTCATGTCAGCGTTATTTAAAAGACGCAGAGCAACAGGTTAGCGTCTTAGCCAAAGATAATGCAACATTAGAAGTGTTAACCACGGATGAGTCTGATTCGGATCATGAGTTTTAAACACCGCCATACTCAAACCATTGAGCACACTAATCAGCTGTTAACTCAAGCATTAGCGCACTACCCTGCGCTACCTTGTGATCTATTACCAGCGATGAAATATGCCTTACTCGGTCAAGGTAAACGAGTGAGACCATTATTTATTGCTATTCTTGGCGAAACGCTTGCGCTTGAAGCTAGCAAGCTGGCGCCGTTGATCGTCGCTATTGAATGTATACACGCGTATTCGCTTGTCCATGATGATCTGCCGGATATGGATAATGATGATTTACGTCGTGGTCAGCCAACTTGTCATATTCAGTTTAGCCCTGGTACAGCAATCTTAGTGGGTGATGCACTGCAATCATTAGCATTTGAACATATTGCCAACTCGCCTACGCTGACTGATCATGAAAAAGTCGCTGTGATTGCTGTGTTAGCTAAAGCTGCAGGCTATGATGGCATGTGCGGTGGTCAAGCTATTGATTTGCATTTCACTGACACCGCAATTGATATTAATACCTTAACGCAATTACATGCACTCAAAACGGGTGCATTACTCAGTGCATGTGTGGATATGGTGATTGCATTAACGTCAGATTTAGCGTTGGCAGACATTGCGCACTTACAAACTTTTAGTCGTAATTTAGGCTTAGCGTTTCAAGTACTCGATGATATTTTGGATGTGACCAGTGATAGCCTAACCCTTGGTAAACCGAGTGGTTCAGACCAAGAACTCAATAAATCTACCTTTCCAGCTTTGTTAGGTTTACAAGCATCACAAGATTATTTAACCCAGTTATACGCAGAATCACTTCAATCATCGGACCAATTACCTTACAATACCACTCTATTAAACGAGTTCGCTGAATTTTTAGTTCAGCGTAACTACTAACCCACAGAGTACTTTTCTAAATATGTCATTGGATCTTGCACATTACCCTACTCTGGCTTTAGCCAACACTCCTGAGGAATTACGGACGCTTCCTAAGGATAAATTGACACAAGTCGCCACTGAATTGAGACAGTATTTGTTGTCAAGTGTTAGCAAGTCTAGTGGGCATTTTGCATCTGGCTTAGGCACTGTCGAACTAACGGTCGCATTACACTATGTATATAACACACCGTTTGACCAGTTGATTTGGGATGTAGGCCATCAAGCTTATCCCCATAAAATTTTAACCGGTCGCCGTGACCGTATGACGACTATTCGCCAACAAGGCGGGTTACATCCTTTTCCGTGGCCACCAGAAAGCCAATATGACACCTTTGCAGTCGGTCACTCATCTACTTCCATCAGTGCCGCTATCGGCATGGCTATTGCTGCTGATAAAGAGGGTCAGAACCGAAAAACCGTTGCCGTCATTGGTGATGGTGCATTAACTGCAGGTTTAGCCTTTGAAGCGCTCAATCATGGCGGCGATATCGCCAAAGATATGCTGGTAATATTAAACGACAATGAAATGTCAATTTCTGAAAATGTGGGTGCATTAAACTCACATTTAGCCCGTTTATTAACGGGTAGCTTTTACAACACCATTCGTGACGGGAGCAAAAAAGTCCTCTCTAACGTCCCACCTTTAAAAGAATTTGCTTCAAAAGCCGAGGAACATATCAAAGGGATGGTGGTTCCGGGTACGATATTTGAAGAATTGGGCTTTAATTATATTGGTCCCATTGATGGCCACGATGTCAATGGCATGGTCGATACACTCAAAAACATGCGTAATATCTCCGGTCCTCAAATACTGCATGTCGTGACCAAAAAAGGCAAAGGATATGATGTTGCCGAAAAAGATCCGATTAAATTTCATGCAGTACCGAAGTTTAATCCAGATGATGAACGCTTACCTAAATCTGTGCCTACCTCTCCTACTTACTCGGCTATTTTTGGTCAGTGGTTGTGTGATATGGCCGCGGTTGATCCTAAGCTTATGGCTGTTACGCCAGCGATGCGCGAAGGTTCTGGTATGGTTGAGTTTTCTAAACAATACCCAGAACAATATTTTGATGTTGCGATTGCCGAACAGCATGCGGTGACATTAGCTGCCGGTATGGCGATCCGCGGCTTGCATCCGGTCGTTGCCATTTATTCTACGTTTTTGCAACGTGCTTACGACCAATTGATTCATGATGTTGCGATTCAAAAATTACCCGTGTTATTTGCCATAGACCGTGCCGGTATTGTGGGTGCTGATGGCCCGACACACCAAGGTGCGTTTGATATCAGTTTCTTACGCTGTATTCCTAATTTAGTGATCATGACCCCAGGCGATGAAAATGAATGTCGCCAAATGCTCTACACGGGTCATCAATTACAACAACCCGCTGCGGTGCGTTATCCGCGTGGTGGCGGTGAAGATGCGCCGATTGATGACAACATGACCGCACTTGAAGTAGGTAAATCACGTACTTTGCGTGAGATCCAACCCCTGTCAGCAGACGCTAACGGTAATCTCAAAAAAGTCGCGATACTGAACTTTGGTACATTATTGCCAGAGGCACGTCAGGCAGCAGACGCATTAAATGCAACATTAATTGATATGCGCTTTGTCAAACCCCTTGATACCCAAGCCGTTATAGCTGCCGCCCAAGAACATGACTTATTAGTGACCTTAGAAGATGGCGCAATTAAAGGCGGCGCAGGAAGCGAAGTGGGCGAATTCATTTTAGCTGAAGGTTTGTTAACTCAATTACTACAGTGCGGTTTGCCCGATGAATTTATCATGCAGGCCACCCAATCTCAAATGTATACGCAGTTAAAGATTGATGCAGCAGGGATTGTCGAACAAGTGCAACAACGTTTGACTAGAGCTTAACCCTAATTTTAGCTCTAGTCTCAGCTTTGAATTAGAACGGTCTAACAGTATCAATGGCATGCAATATCCCGCATGCCAGCAGACCTGCCACGATGTCATCAAGCATGATCCCCAATCCATCGGTAAAGTGACGGTCAATCCAGCCAATAAATAATGGCTTTTGAATATCCAACCAACGAAATAACACAAACCCCAATACCAGTGTTTCCCAAGTGATGGGGAGCGCAATAAACACACACAGCATCCCTGCCACCTCATCCCAGACAATCGCGCCATGGTCGTGTACTTGCATGTCCTGAGCTGTTTTTCCACAGATGTAAATACCAGCCAAACAAGCAATGAGAGCGACGCAAATATATACCTGTAAGCTGAGCGAGGTTGCACACCACCATACCAGTGGAATGGCTGCTAGAGAGCCAAATGTACCTGGTGCTTTAGGCGCGAGACCGGAGCCAAAGCCTAACGCTAAAAAATGAATGGGATTGAGTAAATTGAGACGTTGGCGAATATCAGGTGTCATACTGGCGTGACCTGTAAGTTAACTATCAAACTGATGTTCAAATGAATGCCCAGCAGGCTGATAGGGATTACCGTTATGCGTTAAAATGAGCATATTACCACCGACGATTTGCCCTATACAGGTAAAATTAACATTAGCAGCATTGAGCGCCAATTCTAATTCAGACGTGTTTTTTTGGGGTAAAGAAAAACATAACTCGTAATCATCACCCGCGGATAAGGCATATTCAAATGCTTGTTCAGCAGAGACTAATGCCGCTAATGCCGGAGAAATAGGCAAACTTTCGACGTTAATGTGTGCGCCACACTTTGATGCCCGCATAATATGTTGAATATCACCAAGCAAGCCGTCTGATAAATCAATACAACTCGAAATCATACGACGTAACGCCGTCCCCGCCAACACTCGAGGAGTCGGTTTATAATGGCGTTCGGTCAAGTAACTTGCAATGATGTCTTGCTGTTGCGCATTGAGCGTTGTTAATGTCGAACAATCGAGCTTACCCAACAAGATATCTAGCCCAGCACCTGCATCACCTAATGTGCCAGTAACATACAATAAATCACCCGGTTTTGCCCCGCTGCGCGTAGCAATACTTTCAGGCGGGACGAAGCCTTGCGCCGTAATCGTAATACTTAACGGACCGCGTGTCGTATCGCCACCAATAAGATTAATAGAGTAGTATTCACATAAACGTGCCAAGGTATCAGAAAACTCATCAAGCCAATCTTCATCCGTGCGTTCCAATGAGATAGCTAAACTGATCCATGCTGGGACGGCACCTACGGCAGCTAAATCACTTAAATTGACCGCTAACGCTTTGTGGGCAATATCACTAGGTGCAGTGTCAGGCAAAAAATGCACCCCACTGACTAAGGTATCCGTCGTCGTTGCTAATACTTGATTGGCCGGTACTTTAGTAATGGCACAATCATCACCGACACCAATAATAACATCTTGGCGTGGTTGTGACTGAGCAGTAAAATACCGTTCAATGATTGAAAATTCTTTCATTCGATTAACAACGAGATATCATGCAGTGGTTATGGTAATTCGTGACGACGAAGTGTCTTTACCGCTTTATCTAACACGCCATTCACAAATTTATGACTTTCTTCAGCACCGAAGGATTTGGCTAACTCAATCGCTTCGTTAATGACCACTTTATAGGGGACATCAACACGTTGAGTTAACTCTAGCGTCGCTAAACGTAAGATGGCTTTTTCGATAGGATCAAGCTCTTCAGGCAAGCGGCCTAGGTAAGGTTTAATCGACACATCTAAATCTGCTACTTTGCTTGCTGTATCACGAAGTAGCTCTTGAAAAAACGCTACGTCAACTTTTGACATATCGTTAGTGGTTGCCAAATTTAATTCGACGCTTTGGATTGTGTTACCACTCATCTGCCATGAGTAAATCCCTTGTAGGGCTAACTCACGCGCTTTGCGGCGCGCGGCAGGTTTCATTTTTGCTCCACTCACGCAATAGCCTCATCAATGGCGTCCATGACGTTAACCATCTCAAGTGCGCCCATTGCAGCTTCAGCGCCTTTATTTCCGGCTTTAGTTCCAGAACGCTCAATCGCTTGTTCTATTGAATCCGTGGTGATAACACCAAAAGAAACTGGAATGCTATATTCTAAAGAAACTTGTGCGAGGCCTTTATTACACTCACCCGCCACAAAATCAAAATGCGGTGTGCCACCACGAATAACCGCACCTAATGCGATGATTGCGTCAAATTTTTTGGACTGGGCGATGCGTTGTGCCGCCATAGGCAACTCATAGGCACCTGGCACGCGGATAACCGTGATGTCGTCACTACCTACTTCACCAAAACGGTCTAATGTATCTACTGCGCCTTCAAGTAGACTTTCGACTACAAAACTATTAAATCGAGAAACGACAATGGCAAATTTTTTGCCCGTTGCGCGGATGTTACCTTCGATGATATGCATATCAGGTTTCCTTAAATACTGTATAAAGAGTCAATTTTTTCGGAGCGCAGTATATCACAAAAACTGCGCGATGCTGCCACATTAAATTTAGCTAATGTACTCAACGACTTCTAAACCATACCCTGATAATCCTGAGTATTTAACAGGTTTAGATAGTAGTTTCATCTTTTTTACGCCTAACGAGACTAAAATTTGGCTGCCGACACCCACAGTTCGAGATGAACCTTGCCACCCCTTACCTGGGGCAACTTCACCACGATCTTCAGCAGCAAACTGTTGCACTTGTTGTTCGATGTTTTCTTTTGCTCCCAATAAGACCAACACACCACCTTCAGCGCCAATACGTGCCATTGCTTTAGGCAAGTTCATCGAACGATTCACGCCACGCGTTGAACCCAATAAATCCGAGAATGTATTGTGTAAATGTACACGAACCAATGCAGGCTCAGTCGCATCAACATCACCTTTAACCAACGCATAATGCAGTTGTTCGTCAATCACATCTTTGAAAGTATGCAAACGAAAATCACCGAATTCAGTCGGTAAAGCACATTCTGCCACCTTCTCAATCGTGGTTTCATTGAGGTTACGGTATTCAATCAAATCTGCGATGGTACCGATTTTTAAATCATGCTCTTGAGCGAAGACTTCCAGTTCTGGGCGACGTGCCATTGTCCCATCAGCATTCAATATTTCGACAATCACAGCAGCGGGTTCACACCCAGCTAATCGCGCTAAATCGACACCGGCTTCAGTATGTCCAGCGCGGTTAAGTACACCACCATCTTTAGCAATGAGTGGAAAAATATGCCCAGGCTGAACAATATCCGTCGCTACAGCATTAGGTTTGACTGCAGCTAAAATAGTCACAGCACGATCCGCAGCTGAAATCCCCGTTGTAACCCCTTCTGCTGCTTCAATCGACACGGTAAAATTAGTAGAAAACTGTGCTGAGTTTTTATCCACCATTAATGGGAGTTTTAAAAGGCGACAACGTTCAGCCGTCATCGGTAAAC
Source organism: Glaciecola sp. (assembly GCA_029251505.1). GTDB lineage: Bacteria > Pseudomonadota > Gammaproteobacteria > Enterobacterales > Alteromonadaceae > Opacimonas. The sequence goes on from JAQXDG010000098.1 coordinate 14,746, forward strand.
ATACCAAACCACGGGCATGAGTAACCATGAAGTTAATTGCTTCTGGTGTGACGTGCTCTGCAGCCATGATTAAATCGCCTTCATTTTCGCGATCTTCATCATCCATTAACACCACCATTTTTCCTTGGCGAATGTCTTCGATGATCTCTGCAGGGGAATGAAAAGTCATAAATTATTTCCTATTTAAATAGCCGTTTTCTGCTAAAAACGCCATGCTAATATCGGGTTTGTGTGTGTCATTGATGGCGTTATTCCCGCCTTGCATTAAACGCTCTAAGTAACGTGCAATCACATCTACTTCTAAATTGACGCGTGTACCGACTTTGTATGTACTGATAACGGTTTTTTCTAAGGTATGTGGAATTAGCCACAACATAAACTCATCTTCAGTCACATCATTAACCGTTAAACTCACCCCATCAACCGTGATTGACCCTTTGTGCGCAATATAATGACGAATTGCTTCAGGCATATGCACCCAGACTTCGATGTATTTTTGCTGATCGATGATCCGCGTAATATGACCAACGCCATCGACATGACCTGACACTATGTGACCACCAAAGCGACTAGTCGGTAACATGGCTTTTTCTAAATTCACTTTTGCGCCCGTCGTATAATCGCTAAAACCGGTGTATTTGATGGTCTCTTGCGAGACATCTGCGCTATAGTAATTATCGCCGAATTCCACAACCGTAAGACACACGCCATTAGTCGCAATACTATCGCCTAATGCGACATCAGACATATCCAAATGCGGACATTGTACCGTTAAGCGAATATCGGAGCCGTTGTTATGCAGTTGCGAAATCTCGCCTACCGCTTCAATAATACCTGTAAACATTGTTATCCTTTAGGGTAGATCACGTTACACGTGTGTTTTATATCACGGCCTATCATACGCGTGTCCGTGATATCTAGTTCAATTCGTTGTGTCATTGCGGTTAATGTTGGTAAGTGTATCGCATCTTTTGCCGCATCACCTAATAGCATGGGTGCTTGATAAACAATCAATTCATCAACTAACTGTGCCGCTAAGAGTGCCCCAACTAAGCCGGTGCCCGCTTCCACCCAAACACTGCTGATCTGACGTTGAGCTAACTGCGCCATCACATCATGTAAGTCACATTTACCGTTTGCGCTTAACTGTGTATTGGTTGCATTAAATACATGCGTCGGGCTTGAGGGCGTGGCCTTACCTATAATTTGATACTTTTCATCTAAAACGTTGTGCGAATCAATAATCGCCCGCAATGGCTGAGAAAATTGCGCTATAGGGTTCAATGCTAATGTCTGTATAACATCTGTTGGCGCATCAGCAAGACGAACATTAAGCTGTGGATCATCATGAATGACCGTTTGCGAGCCGGTTAAGATACACGCATATTGAGCACGGTGACGTTGCACATCTTGGCGTGCAGGAGCGTGTGTTATCCACTGACTGACCCCATTTGCGAGAGCGATTTTGCCATCTAATGACGTCGCTAGTTTAGCAGTAACAAATGGACGTTGACGCTCTACGATACTTAAAAAATGCCGATTAATGACACGAGCTTCAGCTTCTAGCAAGCCGGCTTTAACCTTTACGCCTGCCGCCTCCAGCTTTGCAATACCGCGTCCGGCGACTTGCTCAAACGGGTCTTGCATAGCAATAATAACGTGTCCAATTTCAGCCTTTATCAACGCATCGGCACAAGGCCCGGTGCGTCCTGTATGACTGCAAGGTTCGAGTGTTACATAGGCACAAGCATAGGCTAATTGTGCGCGCTGTAACTCCCCCTTTTGGACTAACTCAGCAACTTGAGCAAGTGCATGCACTTCAGCATGCGCTGACCCAGCTTGTTGATGATGTCCTTGACCTATAATTTGCCCGTCTAACGTAATCACACATCCTACTAATGGATTGGGTGCAACGGTATACCGCCCTAATTTAGCTAAGCGCAATGCTTGGCTCATCATGGCATGATCAAAGGCACTGAACAGGGTTGAATCATTAGCCGGCAATGAATACATGGTTATTGCTTGCCGTGTTTTTTATTGGGTTGAGCTTTGCCCTCATTCGGCTGATTTTTATCTAGCCCTTGACCTAACTTAGCAATTTCTAAACCAAATTCACGGATATCTTCAAACGAGCGATAGACTGATGCAAAACGCACATACGCGACTTTGTCTAAGTCTTTGAGCTCATCCATGATCAAGTTTCCCACTAATTCACTTTCAACTTCACGCTCGCCGGTTGCTCGCAATGACGATTTAATTTGATTAATCGCTTTTTCAACGTTTTCAGTGCTAACTGGACGTTTTTCTAATGCACGCTGCAAGCCTAAACGCAGTTTTTCTTCATTAAAGGGTTCGCGTGAACCATCGCGCTTGATCACACGAGGTAAGACTAATTCAGCCACTTCAAAGGTAGTAAAACGCTCTTTACAAGCCAAACACTCGCGGCGACGACGGATCTGATGACCTTCGGAAACGAGACGCGAATCGATAACTTTGGTTTCTTGTTCACTACAAAATGGACAAAACATAACATTTCTCGTTAAAAAAGATGTGCTGTAAAAACAAATCAACCGGCACGAAGCCGGTTAATATCAATGGGAAAATTGTGCGGTGTTACCCGTATACAGGGTGCTGTTCACACAATGCAACTGCTTCTTGTTTAACGCGAGCGATAACACTGTCATCTCCCATGTTATCCAAGATATCACAAATCCACGTTGCAACTTGTTGCGCTTCCACTTCCTTGAAACCACGACGCGTGATCGCAGGTGTACCGATGCGCAGACCACTAGTAACAAATGGCGAACGTGGATCATTAGGTACTGAATTTTTGTTAACCGTAATGTTAGCTAAGCCCAATGCTGCATCAGCGTCTTTACCCGTAATATCTTTGTCGATTAAATCGAGTAAGAACAAGTGGTTTTCTGTGCCGTTAGATACGATTTTGTATCCACGTGCTTGCATCACTTCAACCATCGCTTTCGCATTTTTAACAACTTGTGCTTGATAGACTTTAAACTCAGGCTGTAACGCTTCTTTGAACGCAACGGCTTTAGCAGCGATAACATGGCATAACGGACCGCCCTGGTTACCTGGGAATACTGAACTGTTTAGTTTCTTGTAGATATCTTCATCACCACAAGCAGATAAAATCAAACCCGAACGAGGACCGGCTAAGGTTTTATGTGTCGTCGTCGTCACAACGTGTGCGTGTGGGATAGGGCTTGGGTAAACACCCGCAGCAACCAAACCAGCAACGTGCGCCATATCCACTAATAAATATGCACCCACTTTGTCCGCGATTTCACGGAATTTAGCCCAATCAACGATACCTGAGTATGCTGAAAAACCACCAATGATCATTTTAGGTTTGTGCTCTAATGCCAGTGCTTCGATTTCTGCATAGTCGATAATCCCAGTGCTTTCATCAATACCGTACTGTACTGCATTGTAAATTTTACCAGAAAAGTTGACGTGAGAGCCGTGAGTTAAGTGACCACCGTGTGCCAAGCTCATACCTAACACCGTATCGCCAGCATTGAGCAATGCACCAAATACAGCTGTATTCGCTTGTGAACCAGCATGCGGCTGAACGTTCGCGTAATCTGCGCCGAATAATTCTTTAGCACGGTCAATCGCTAAGTTTTCAACGATATCGACATACTCACAACCGCCATAATAACGTTTACCTGGATATCCTTCCGCATATTTATTAGTAAGCTGTGAACCTTGTGCTTCAAGCACTCGCGGAGAACAATAGTTCTCTGACGCGATTAACTCAATGTGATGTTCTTGACGTTGATTTTCAAGTTCAATAGCTTTCGCTAATTCCGGATCAAAATCTGCAATGTTCATGTTGCGTTCTAGCATTGATAGCACCTATGAAGAAGGGTTAGTAAAATAAAATGGGATTGAAAATTTTAAGGCTGTATTTTAGTCAAAAACAACCTAAAAAACCACAACATATTGTATTTTACTCATCACTGTCACTGGACTGAATTCTTTGCACTTGATTTTCTAAGGTTTTAACACGTTTAAATACGCTGTCTAATTGCCTGATCCTGACAGAATTCCGACGCCATTCACTGTATGGTGAATGTGGCATGCCTGATGAATACACACCCGGTTCGGTAATATCACTGGTGACCATGGTATTGCCGGTTATTTGTACATTATCACAAATACTAATATGCCCATTGATCGCTACAGTGCCTGCGATGATGACATGTTTACCTATATTAACACTGCCGGCCATCATCGTACCGCCACACAAACATGCACCATCACCAATCACCACGTTATGGGCAATATGGACTTGATTATCAATAATCACATGCTGTCCGATAATCGTATCTTCTAACGCACCACGATCAATCGTCGTGCTGGCACCGATTTCGGTATAGTCGCCAATCACCACTTTACCCGTTTGTGGGATAGTGATCCATTTTCCACCGTTAGGCGCATAGCCATACCCATCACTGCCGATGACGGTGTTACTGTGGATCACAACATGCACACCCAACTCACAACTATGATAAATCGTGACATTAGGATGAATCACACTCTGCGCGCCAATTTTTGCATTAACGCGGATCACTGCTCCCGCGCCAACTGATACGTCATCACCGAGCGCTACTCCTGCTTCAATCACCGCGTTGGGCCCGACACTGACATTTTTGCCTAGCACCGCAGTCTCATCCACATACGCACTGGGATGGATTGCATAATGCGGTTTAGGGGTCGGGTCTAGTAACTGCGCCGCTAACGCAAAACCGATATAAGCATCGTTGACGACTAAGGCGACACCATCATAATCGGCAGCTAGTTTGTGCGTTAAAATCACGGCACTCGCCTTAGCGGTCGCCAGGCTTTTGAGGTATTTTTTATCATTTAAAAATGCGACATCGCCACTCTGAGCTTTGTCTAGCGGAGCCACTTTATAGATCATGATACTTTCGGCAGCGACGACATCGTCAGCCGAAGCTTGGATCGTCGCATTGATATGTTGAGCCAGCGTAGCAAGAGAAACTGATGTCATGAAAAAAGCCTAATCGAATCAATAAAAGAGACATGCTATTAAAAAGCGCCACACTTATCTAGTAGTTCCCCTACTTTTTCTATTACAATAGTAATTATTATTTAAGCAACACATCTTTTACAGAAGGCACAGTGATGGCTCAATTTGTTTATTCAATGCACCGTGTGGGCAAAATCGTCCCACCCAATCGATTTATCCTCAAAGATATTTCGTTAAGTTTTTTTCCTGGCGCAAAAATTGGCGTGTTGGGTATCAATGGTTCAGGTAAATCAACCTTACTAAAAATCATGGCTGGCTTAGACACTGAGATTGAAGGTGAAGCACGTCCATTAGCTGGCATAAAAATCGGCTACTTACCGCAAGAACCACACTTGGATGAAAGCCTTGATGTGCGTGGCAATATTGAGTTAGCTGTCGCCGATGTCGCCGGTGCGATGAGTCGTTTAGATGAAGTGTATGCCGCCTATGCCGAAGAAGATGCAGACTTTGATGCCCTTGCCAAAGAACAAGGTGAATTAGAAGCGCTCATTCAAGCCAAAGATGGACATAATTTAGACAATGCGTTAGAACGTGCTGCCGATGCGTTACGTTTACCCCCTTGGGATGCCAATGTCAGTACCTTATCAGGGGGTGAGCGTCGCCGTGTTGCCTTGTGTAAATTGCTGCTTGAAAAACCCGATATGCTATTACTCGATGAACCAACTAACCACTTGGATGCAGAATCCGTTGCGTGGTTAGAGCGTTTCTTACATGACTATGAAGGCACTGTTGTGGCCATTACCCACGATCGCTATTTCTTAGATAATGTCGCCGGTTGGATCTTAGAGCTCGACCGCGGTATGGGGATCCCATGGGAAGGCAACTATTCTTCATGGCTCGAACAAAAAGACGCCCGCTTACAGCTTGAAGAACGATCTGAAAATGCACGCCAAAAATCAATCCAACAAGAACTCGAATGGGTACGCACTAATCCCAAAGGCCGAGGCAGTAAATCTAAGGCGCGGATGGCACGTTTTGAAGAACTCAATACCAGCGATTACCAGCGTCGTAACGAAACCAACGAATTATTTATTCCACCCGGTGAACGTTTGGGCGATAAAGTGATTGAAGTGCAAGGCCTCTCCAAATCCTACGGTGACCGCCTACTTATCGATGATTTAACTTTCAAAGTACCAAAAGGTGCGATTGTCGGTATTATCGGTCCTAACGGTGCGGGTAAATCAACGTTATTTAGAATGATGACCGGCGATGAAGCACCCGATGCGGGTACGATTACGTTAGGTGATACCGTTAAGATTGCCTCAGTCGAACAGTTTCGTGATCACATGAACGAGAACAATACCGTCTGGAAAGAAATATCTGACGAACAAGATATTATTAAAATCGGACATTTTGAAATTAACTCACGAGCATACTGCTCACGCTTTAACTTCAAAGGTAATGATCAACAAAAATTTATCAAAGATTTGTCCGGTGGTGAACGCAACCGTGTGCATTTAGCTAAATTGTTAAAAGCCGGCGGCAACGTACTATTACTCGATGAACCGACCAATGACTTGGATGTAGAAACCTTACGTGCCTTGGAAAATGCGTTATTAGAATTTCCAGGTTGTGCCATGGTCATATCGCATGACCGTTGGTTCTTAGATCGGGTTGCGACCCATATTTTGGATTATCGTGATGACGGTAAAATCAACTTCTACGAAGGTAACTTCACCGATTATGAAGCGTGGTTAAAAGCGACGTTTGGCTCTGACATCGTTGAACCACATCGCTTGAAATACAAAAAAATCAGTAAATAAATAGGGAATAATATGCGTCCGGTAAGTCTGTTTTGGCTTCTGGACGTATCCTTACATTTTAAACCAACCGACAACATTCATATTTTACTTCCTTGTAATTATATTTGTTCTTTTGTTTGTACTTTTTTGTACTTGGCTTACTTTATTAACTCTAGCAGCTCATGGATGGTTTTGACAGGTACAATCCGTGCACCTAAGTTTTCCATGGATTTGTGGTAATTGCGAAATGGAATATAAATCTCGGTAAAGCCATGCTGCGCCGCTTCTTTGACCCGAGGCACGCCACTGTCAATCGGACGCACATCGCCATTCAGACTCAACTCTCCCATAATACAACTGGTGCGTGGTACCACAAATTCATGCAATGAACTGAGCAGTGCGGTCACTAAAGCCAAGTCAATACACGTTTCTGACTCTTCAATTTTAAGCCCACCCACGATATTAAAAAACGTATCGTGAAAAATCTTGGTCTTGGTATGTTTGCGTAATACGCCGGTGAGCATCTTGATCCGATTCATGTTTAATCCCACACATACTCGCTGCGGGTATTCTGCTTCCGTATCGGTAGTCAAACATTGGATTTCTAATAACAAATTACGGTTACCTTTACGAATACAGGTAATTGCAGAGCCAGGAGAAGCCGTGGATGAGCCGGATAAAAAGATTTCACTGGGATTATCAACACTCAGCATGCCCCGCTCAGTCATTTTAAAAATCCCCACAGTATCAATATCGCCAAAGCGGTTTTTATTGGCACGTAGCGTGCGTACTTGACCGTCATTAGTATCAATATGCAGTAATGCATCGACAATATGCACTAAGGTTTGTGGTCCTGCGATTTCGTTGTTTTTATTAACGTGTGCGATGATAAACATCGTCACGTCATTTTGTTTACAATACTGCGTCAACGCTTGGGCGGCACTTTTCACTTGCGAAGGTGAACCGGGACTACCATTAGCACTGTCCGTCACCACCGCTTGAATCGAATCAATTACCGCAAACTTAATTTGATGGGTGTCTAATTCTTCTATTATTGCTTCCACACTGGTTTCAGAAAGCAACAAGAGTTGGTCTTCGTTGTACTCTAATTTGAGGCGGTTCACGCGGTTTTTAAACTGTGATAAAGATTCTTCAGCGGTACAGTACAAGGATTGCATGCGCATCGACATGCGTGCGACTAAATCAGATAACAAGGTGGTTTTACCCGCCCCAGGATCGCCTGAGATAATATTGACGGAGCCGACAGTGATCCCACCGGATAACACACGGTCAAGCTCACCGATGCCTGTCGCAGACTTCTCTGTCTCCACGGAGGCAATATCATTGATTTTTTTGGCGCCACGTTGGCCTAAGCCGGCATAGCCCGCTATTTTATTACTTGGGCGTGAGGACGCTTTGGCAGCAGAGATTTTGATTTCTTGCATGGTATTCCATGCGCCGCATTTACATTGTCCTTGCCACCGTGCAGCGGTGTCACCACAATCGGTACACACAAATGCGGTTTTATCTGCTTTTGCCATTCACTCAGACCTCAATTTAACTTAACGCGAAAATTGCCGATACAGTTTACACTTTTAGGAAAGAATGCACTATTTTTCACCTTATAAATTTGGCCGTAGACGGATAAACTAGACCATGCCTTTAACCTTACCTGCTCATATACAAGCCTTAGATGTCATTCTAGATGCGCTGCAAACTAATCCTGACGCAGGATTTAAGCACCCTGTATTTGAATCGTTATCGATTCATGACCAAGGCTTAGTTCGTGCAGAAATCACGCGTTTACAGGCTCCTTGTGATACCGTCATTGATATGCGTGCCGTTGCGCCGAATGCCTGTCAGCCTTAAGGCTTTGGGCAACTTATCCATCTCTTAACGCCACTTGGGATAGCGCGTTTTGAATCTGAAAATCACCGCTATGGCCGATATAGCGTTGGTGTCTTTGAGGCTCTGCTACAACTGCAATACGAAATGACAGCGGGAAAAGCTGATGCGACACAAACACATCATTTTGTTTCTCCCACATTGCAGTTTTTTAATTACCCCCAACGCAGTTCTGAACAAATGCATTTTTCGATTAATGTATTGTTATACACCGCAGTGGAAACTAAGCATCATTTAAAAACAGTTGATCTGTCGATCATGGGGTTGCAAGTCAAAGCAAACAAAAACGTGGACGTCAAACTGGAAGACAATGTGGTCATTGTCTTTGATGGCTTAGCCAACGAATACAGCGCTATCGCCAATACGACGATTGAATACGATGTAGTGAGAATTGTTGAACACAGTGATGAACTGCGGATTTTTTTACATCGGGCTCAAGCTCATAATGAGCCGCAAGTTACCGAATTTATTGCTAACTTTATTCGCGGCAACAAATACCGCTATAAAATAAATTTAGAAAATACGATCAACGCGTTCGAAAACAAAGTCTGCGAGCAATATTTCACACCAAGGTTTCCATCACTTCCTGTATTTATCTCCCATCAAGTTGATAAAGCAGATCCACAGATTGTCGTTTTACAGCCCAAATTTGCCATGAGTAATAGTGGTAACGCCAATATTCTTTCTTATTGGCAGGACGAACAACACCAACAACGTATTGGTAATTTGGTCAGTCATATGTCACCGACACAAGCCTACATCCCGCTATCGATCCCTAATGAGGGGCACAAAGATGCCAAAAACGCCATGAATATTGCATTTTTTATTAACCAGCGTACTCACTTATTTACGCCTGAGTTTTCAGTCTATAATCAAGGTGATGGCAGATTAAAAAGTATGTTGAGCCGTTTTTCTATTGAAGGGCATTTTAATTTAGAGTTTTTATACCGCGACAGAGAACAACCCTCCCCTTTTATTCGTCGCTGTCTGGCACAACTTAAAATGGGTATAGGCGTGCAAGAGCATGAAATATTTATTCGCTATTGCCCGGAAAAAACCCATATTAACGATGTGATTGTGCCGTATATCAATCAACAATTCACATCGATCACACAACGCCAACAGTTTATTAAAAAGGCATTAGCGGTCGGCGAATTTGCAGCGATTAAATTGATTCTAAAAGACACCACAACGGTTGAGCTTGATACGATTAAGACAGAACTCGATTATTTGCATGAACATGCAAATTATAAAGCGGAAAAAGTGGTCGATAAACTCAAACCTATCCAAGGTTTTGGCTATATTTTGGATATTACTGATGAAGTGTTATATCGACATGGCTATGATTGGCAGATGATCCAAGCGAATCATCCGCAGTTGGTGCAAAGTAAAGTAGGATAACGCACATCATCCCACCTTGATATTAACCTTACACTAAGGCATATAAGGTTTGCTCTAGTCCGCCAAAACGAATTGCCGCATCGGCTTGCGCCTCTACGACCGGCTTAGCATGAAACGCCATACCTAATCCTGCTTGTCCCATCATGACCAAGTCATTCGCACCATCACCCAATGCTATGGTTTGGGACAAAGGAATATCAAAATGCTGGGCATAATTAAGCACCGTTTGCGCTTTGACTTGAGCATCAACAATATCTCCTAATACATGTCCGGTTAACCGGCCATCAACGACTTCTAACTCATTCGCGTGGGCACCATCAAGCGCTAAACGCGACTGAAGATAATGTGCAAAGAAATTAAATCCGCCAGACGCAATTACCGTTTTCCAGCCATTACCTTGTAAGGTTTGTAATAAAGCATGAATGCCCGGCATTAATGGAATACTATCACGGATACTTTTAAGCAGATTCACATCAATGCCATCTAATACACTGACTCGTTGACGTAAACTTTGTGTGAAATCTAATTTTCCTTCCATCGCTAACTCAGTTACAGCGCTAACTTCATCCCCTTTACCACATAATTTGGCTATTTCATCAATACATTCAATCTGGATCACTGTCGAATCCATGTCCATCACAATGACACCAGGATCGGCTAATCGTGGTGCATCGGTAATACAGAATACATCAACATAATATTGTGTAGCAATCGCGGCTAGCCACGCTTTATCGACGGCTTTGTTTAAGACAACTTGGATCACGGACGCACTAAACGCATCGGATAATGGATGCAAACGAATAGCGACATTAGACACGTCACCAGGTAGTTGCGCCAAAATAGATTGAACCAAATACGCATTCAAATGTTGTGCTGAAATTGTCAGAACCGGTGTTGTCAACGTAGCAGAAAAGATATTTTCAGCTACATGCCAAGTCTTAGTGGAGACATCATATTGCTGAACGGGATTAATCGATAAAAATTGCAATAACGCTTGATGAGCATTGATATGTTCAGGGGAAAAAATAGTCGACATATAGGATCCTTTAACCACAAAGTAAGAGATTGAATGATGAAAAAACTTGGCAATATCAAGCCATTGCTTTAATGTGAGTAGTGTATCAACAATTTATAGCGTTGCCCATGACAAGGTATCTAATCAGAACAGGTTTTATCATCGCCAGCTTATTTGCTGTCTCTTGGGTGTGGCAAGTTCAGCATCAAACCACACAAGCACATTACAGTGTGTATACCCAGCAATTAGGCCAGCGTCTAAGTCAAATTGCTGCAGGTAGCCTTGCCCCTTGGCTTAATCAAACCTTGATTTCGACTGACAAATCCGACTACCGCGAACATCTTGAGTCGACCCTTTCGACCTACCTCAAACTTGGTCATTTCCGCGGGATCACGGTGTTTAATCGCTACGGTGTTGAGCTTGGTAAAGTCGGTGAAATTGACTCAATTATTGATTTTGTTGACCAACAAGAAACCGAGTTTTCGGTATTTGTGGCACCGATTACGGTGGCAGATAGTACCGCAGGATACATACGGTTTGTTGTTGATGATGATATTATTGCTGCGCAACAGCAGCAGTTACAACAGCAGCAACAAGGCATGTTCACCGTAGTCTTCTTATTGGGGACATTTATTGGTGGGTTTGGAGTGAGATTATATTACCGCAAGGCGCGCTATGCGTTTGCTAAATAACAGCTAAGCCAAATACCCGCTGTACATTATGCGTCGTCATACCCGCAACGTCCTGCCCTACAAATGTCTGTTTCAGCACGTTCACCACATCAACCAAATACTGTGGTTCATTGCGTTGACCTTGACGACCATACATTGGCATATCAGGAGAATCCGTTTCTAGGACACAATGCGCTAATCCAATCGAATGCAATACTTGCAATGTTTTAGCCCCACGCGGATAGGTAATCGTACCGCCAACACCTAAATAAAACCCTAAGTCGACATACGCTTGTGCGATTGCTTGATTACCCGAAAAAGCATGAATAATGCCACCATGTGTAAATTTAGCGGACTTGAGTCGTCCTATAATCAGATCATGGGATTTACGATGATGAATGATCAATGGCACACCCAGCTCCTGAGCTAATTGCACTTGCGCATCAAACATCGCTATTTGTAACTCGATAGGTGTTTGTAACGTGCGATCAATGCCTATTTCTCCAATACCGATACATTCTGGCGTGACAGCATTTCTTAAGGTACTGATTAGCGGATCAAGCTCGGCTAGTGTCAAGGTGTTGGAGTAGAAAAAAGGATGGTAGCCCAATGTGTAGGATATTTGCGCATAACGCTTAGCAAGTGCTTGGGACTGTTGCCAATGAACAGGATCAATCCCAGGGATAATAAATTGTGTTACCCCAACCGCTCGCGCACGGGTTATTACAGCGTCAATGTCATCTACAAAACAAGCTAGATCCAGATGACAATGACTATCTATCATGGATTCAAGCGTTGGATTTGCCATGCCGCAGAGGTTTGCTTAGTGTATTCAAAGCGGTCATGCAAGCGATGCTCACCCCCTTGCCAAAATTCAATTTGCTGCGGTTTCACTAGAAAACCACCCCAAAAATCAGGTAACGGAATATCACCATGAGCAAATTTAGCTTTCATTTGCGCAAATTGAGTCAGTAACATTTCACGTGATGAAATAGGCTGGCTTTGTTTTGATACCATTGCGCCCAACTGCGAATCTTTGGGGCGTGAAAAGAAATATTTAGCCACTTGAGTACGACTTAACGGCTCAGCAATCCCGCACACGCGCACTTGCCGCTCTAGCATATGCCACGGAAAATGCAGAGAGACTTTATTATTGACGCTTAACTCTTTGGCCTTGCGAGAACCCAGATTAGTATAAAACACAAATCCCTCAGCGTTTAAATCTTTGAGTAGCACAATGCGTTGTGATGGTTGACCATCAGCATCCACTGTCGCAACCGTCATCGCATTTGGATCGGGAATTTTGGATTCAACGGCGACCGCTAGCCATTCTTTGAATAGCGCAAGAGGATCAGGGTTTAAGTCCTGTTCCTCTAATGAACCAAGTGTGTACTCACGTCGATATTGATTAAATTCACTCATGCTCTTCTCTT
>JAQXDG010000111.1 GCA_029251505.1 Glaciecola sp.
TTCCCTATAATACGCCCCACTTGCTCAGCAGCAGCAAGGTTTAAAGATATACGGTCGCTTAGCTCAGTTGGGAGAGCATCGCCCTTACAAGGCGAGGGTCACTGGTTCAAGCCCAGTAGCGACCACCATTTCTTGTTTCATCAACCACTATTAATACGACACACACTGGTTCAAGTCTTTCCGACCGAGCCGCAGTAGCGACCACCATTTCTTGTTTCATCATTCTATCTATTTATAAATCACTCACTTATTAAAAAGCCATTAAGATAAATGCGTTTATTTTGCATAGCTATACCAAGTTAGACAAATACCAACGCTTATGCGATAAGCCCTTGATCAACACGAATTGCTCAGGCTTATAATGATTAACATATTTTCAATCTGTATTTCCTGTTATAATACCGCGTCAAGTAACTAGGTACGTATATCCCATGCAAGCAACCATCAAAGCCGACCGTAGTCTATTCTCTTATCCCAAATATTGGGCACATTGTTATGGCACTGCGCCTTTTTTACCCATGTCTCGTGCAGAAATGGACGAATTAGGTTGGGATAGTTGCGATATTATTCTTGTCACCGGGGATGCATACGTCGATCACCCTAGCTTTGGTATGGCGGTCATTGGGCGCTTATTAGAATCACACGGGTTTCGCGTAGGGATTATTTCTCAACCTGATTGGCATTCCAAAGAAGACTTCATGCAATTAGGCGAGCCAAATCTGTATTTTGGTGTGACTGCCGGCAACATGGATTCCATGATCAACCGCTACACCGCGGATAAAAAACTGCGTCATGATGATGCTTATACCGCGGGTAATATTGGCGGGAAACGCCCCGACCGCGCCGTCACCGTTTATACTCAACGTTGTAAAGAAGCGTACAAACACATTCCTGTTGTCATCGGCGGGATTGAAGCCAGCCTGAGACGCATTGGTCATTACGATTATTGGTCAGAAAAAATCCGCCGCTCGGTCTTATTTGATTCAAAAGCAGATTTGTTGATGTTTGGTAATGCCGAACGTCCCCTTATTGAAGTCACCCATCGCTTAGCAGCCGGTGAAGATATAAAAGATATCACCGATGTTCGCGGCACTGGCATTATCGTCAAAGAAGCCTTACCAGAATGGCAAGGTGTAGATTCCACATCCTTAGAAAAACTCGGTAAAATTGACGCAATCCCCTCCCCTTATATTATGGAGCCGGATTGTCCTAGCGATGTTGAAAAAGTTGATCCCAAAAACGACGTTACCCAGACTGAACAAGTCATTACCATTCAGCCCCAAACCATTGAAAAGCGCAAGCCTTGGGAAAAGGTCTACATCAAATTACCAGCATACGAAACAGTCCGCGATAATAAGATGCTGTATGCCCACACCAGTCGTATTTTTCATCAAGAAACCAATCCAGGTTGTGCTCGAGCGTTAATGCAACGTCACGGTGATCGCCACATTTGGCTTAACCCGCCTGCCATGCCGTTAGAAACAGAAGAGATGGACGCGGTATTTGGATTACCTTATCAGCGTATCCCTCACCCGGTTTATGGTGACAATAAAATCCCAGCGTATGACATGATTAAATTCAGTGTCAACATCATGCGTGGCTGTTTTGGGGGCTGTACCTTCTGTAGTATTACCGAACATGAAGGACGCATCATTCAAAGCCGTTCTGAAAAATCCATTTTACGCGAAATTGAAGAAATTCGAGATACGGTTCCAGGCTTCACCGGCGTCATCTCTGATTTAGGTGGCCCAACGGCAAATATGTATCGTTTGCGATGTAAAAGCCCTAAAGCAGAAGCGACCTGTCGTCGTCCATCATGTGTCTATCCAAGCATTTGTGCGCACATGGATACGGATCATAAACCGACCATTGACTTGTATCGTAAAGCCCGTGATTTACCTGGTATTAAAAAAATCTTAATCGCCTCTGGTGTGCGTTATGACTTGGCCGTAGAAGATCCTGAATACGTCAAAGAATTAGCGAAATACCATGTTGGTGGCTATTTGAAAATCGCCCCAGAGCATACTGAAGATGGTCCATTAACCAAAATGATGAAACCAGGTATGGGCAGCTATTATCAGTTTAAAGAGTTATTTGATAAATTCTCCAAAGAAGCAGGTAAAGAACAATACCTCATTCCTTATTTCATTGCTTCACACCCGGGTACGAGTGATGAAGATATGTTGGAACTGGCAATTTGGTTAAAAGAAAACAAATTTAAACTCGACCAAGTACAAAATTTTTACCCATCTCCGATGGCGACAGCGACGACCATGTATCACACCGAAGTGAACTCATTACGCAAAGTAACCAAAGATTCTGAATCTGTGATCAGTGCCAAAGGTGAGATCCATCGTCGTTTACACAAAGCCATGCTGCGCTATCATGATCCTAAAAACTTTGCCCAAATCAGAAAAGCATTGGTCAAAATGGGTCGAGAAGACTTAATTGGTCGGGGTCCGGATCATTTAGTGCCACCAGAGACCGCACAAGAACGCAATCAAAAAGCGGCAAAAGCCCACAAAGGACAGCGCGCAGCAACAAAACATACCAAGGCTCAATTTGTGAATACCGCGCCAAAGAGAACATAATATGACTCCACATACATTAATCGCCACCGCAGCCACAGCCCCTGAAACCATTAAGTTTCAGGACGTGATGGCTGTTATATCCAATTATTATGATTACACGCCGAGTGCCTTTACCAATGGTGATGTAACCAATGCAGCTGAAACTAACGAAGGTTCATGTAAAATCTTCGCCTTTGCTCAACTCAATAAATTAGACCAAAACAGCACACTTGCACTATTTGGTGAATTTTATCGTAACGATGTCCTGCTTCATCCAGAAGGGACTGATCATGCCAATATTCGTAATTTTATGATTCACGGCTGGGATGGGATAAATTTTGAGTCGGTTGCAATCACTGAAAAACAACCCTCAGGTAGACTGACCACGCGGACTATTGCCATGCATGCTGATACCAATGCGGCTGGCGATATTTTTGGTGGATGGGTCTTATCACAAATGGATATGGCTGCGGGAATAAGCGCTGGGCAGCGCGCACAGTGCCGTGTAGTCACCGTTGCACTAGATGGTATGAGCTTTATCAAACCGGTTCACGTCGGTGATATTTTAGGGGTATACACCAACATCGTGAGAGTTGGACGCAGTTCAATCGATGTTAATGTGGAATGTTGGGTTAGACGCAGCCGCATTGGTCAGCGTGAAAAAGTCACCGAAGCTATCTTTAAATTTGTTGCCTTAGATGCCGATGGTCGCTCAATGGCAGTACCACAACTAAGTGAATTACCGCATTACGTTGAGAGTGAGCTTTAAAACAATGGCTTTAGTGTTATGTCAGACTCGCTGAAGCTGATCCCCCTAAGTGTTTTTAGCTAAGGACAAGGTATTTTTAACAAGGGCTAAGTATTCGGTACTTCACGAAGCGCATAATCCGCAAAATCCGCTTGATGCACTTGAGGCTGTTCAAACAAGGGACTGTGGATCACAAAATCTGCTGTAGCAATATTACACGCCACCACACAGTTATACATGGTTGATAAGCGTAACAAAGCTTTAATATCCACATCATGAGGCTGTGGCGTCATTGGATCGGTAAAGAAAAACAAAATATCTAATTTGCCTTCTGCAATCATCGCACCTAATTGCTGATCGCCACCCAAAGGACCTGACTTTAATGCCGTAATTGCCAGCGACGGATTCGCCGCTTGAATTAGCTTACCAGTGGTACCTGTCGCAAAGATAGCATGAGACTGTAATTTGGCTGCATGCTCTGTAGTCCAGCTGATTGCTTGAGGTTTCATTTTGTCATGTGCCACAATGGCGATATTTTTTTTCATAGTATTTGGCTTATTGTTCTCTTCCCAACGTATAATACACAAATTACCACATAACATTTTCTAATATAAGATATTTTTCTATGCGTTCTTCACGATTTGAAATAAAAGATGACCAACCTGTCTCTTGGGCAGTATTTACTAAATTACTGCCCTATTTAGGTGAATTTAAACAACGTGTTGCATTAGCTATGCTGTGTTTGATTTTAGCTAAAGTGGCCAGTGTTGGCCTGCCGTTTATCTTGAAATATGCGGTTGATAGTCTCAACGACGCCAGTACTATCACGCCATTATTATTAGCGCCTATTGCTCTGGTCGCCGCGTATGGCGTGTTTCGCTTCTTGAATGTCATCTTGGGGGAAGTGCGTGATACGTTATTTGGACGAGTGACCGAGCGCGCGATGCGCCGTTTAGGCTTGGAGGTGTTTGAACATTTACATCGTTTGGATCTCGGCTTTCATTTATCGCGTCAAACGGGAGGTCTCTCTAGGGATATAGACAGAGGCACTAACGGTATCAGTTTTTTAATGCGCTTTATGGTGTTTAATATTGGTCCTACGCTATTAGAAATTGCCTTTGTGGTCGGCATTCTATTTACCCAATACGGCGCTAAGTTTGCCTTGATCATCCTGTGTTCGGTGATCTTGTATGTGTTCTTTTCGATGAAAGCAACCGATTGGCGTACTCGCTACGTCCGTGAAGTAAACCAAGCAGATAACCAAACGAATACCCGAGCAGTCGATAGTTTATTGAATTATGAAACCGTCAAATACTTTAATAATGAAGCGTATGAAGCTAACTTATATGATACCAATCTGGCACGTTGGGAAAGCGCTCGACGCCAAAACCGCTTATCCTTGTTTGCCTTAAACGGCGGACAAGCGCTGATCATCGCCAGTGCCATGACATCCATGTTGATGCTCGCTGCGTGGGAGGTACAAGCCGGTACGATGACGATTGGTGATTTTGTGTTGATCAATGCGTTTACGATGCAGATCTTTATGCCGTTGAATTTTTTAGGATTTGTTTATCGTGAGATCCGTGGCGCCCTCGCTAATATTGAAAATTTATTCGCGTTACTAAAAACCAAAGTCGGTGTTGAAGATCAACCCAACGCATCCCCCATTAAGGTCAGCAGAGGGCAAATCGAATTTTCACATCTAAATTTTCATTACGATGCTAAACGTCCTATTCTCAGTGAGATTAACTTTACGGTCCCAGCGGGGGCTAAAGTAGCGATTGTTGGGCCAAGTGGCAGTGGTAAATCCACCCTAGCCAAGCTCCTCTTTCGATTTTACGATCCCGCTAGTGGGTGTATTAAAATAGATGGCCAAGATATAGCCCAGTACCAACAGTTATCTTTGCGCAGTCAAATCGGTATGGTACCTCAAGACACTGTGCTGTTTAATGATACCTTGCGCGCAAACATTCAATATGGTGATACCGATGCAGATGAAGCGGCATTACAACAAGCCATTGAGATGGCGCAGTTAAGTGATTTTGTGGGACGCTTACCCGATGGGTTGGATAGTCAGGTAGGTGAACGTGGATTAAAGTTATCTGGAGGAGAAAAACAACGCGTCGCCATTGCCAGAACTATCTTGAAAAATCCACCGATTGTCATTTTTGATGAAGCGACGTCATCACTCGACAGTCATTCAGAACAAGGGATATTAAGTGCATTAAATGCATTGGCTCAGCAACATACTGCCATTGTGATTGCACATCGATTATCGACGATCCAAGATGCTGATATGATTGTGGTATTGCAAGATGGGAAGATCCAAGAACAAGGCACACACACTGCCCTACTTGAATTAGATGGTGTTTATGCTGGCTTATGGCAAGCGCAGCAAAAGGCCCATTAAAAGCCCATTAAATCCCCATGAATGGTTGAGCGCCCCCAACAGCACTGATTTAAAGATCAGTGCTGAGCGGGAAACGAACGTTATTTCGCTTTTAGGTAATCTGACACTAAGAATGCCATTTCCAATACTTGGTCCGCGTTTAAACGAGGATCACATTGGGTTTGGTAAGCTTGAGCTAAGTCGTCATCACTGATTTTATACGCACCACCCGTACATTCGGTTACGTGCTGTCCAGTCATTTCCAAGTGAATACCACCGGCATGCGTTCCTTCTTGCTTGTGAGCAGTAAAGAACTGTTGGATCTCACGTAAGATGGCATCAAAATCACGCGTTTTGTAACCGCTTGATGCAGAGAACGTATTGCCATGCATTGGGTCAGAACTCCACACGACATGGCGACCTTCGGCTTTTACTCGTGCTAATAAGCGCGGTAAATTATCTGCTAATTTATCCGCACCCATGCGCGTAATTAAGGTCAAACGACCTGGAATATTATTCGGATTCAATGCATCAATTAACGTAATCAATTCATCAGGTTGCATTGATGGACCAATCTTAACGCCAATTGGGTTATTGATCCCACGGAAAAATTCAACATGTGCATGATCAAGTTGACGCGTGCGCTCTCCAATCCATAGCATAT
>JAQXDG010000125.1 GCA_029251505.1 Glaciecola sp.
AGCTTCAGTTAACGCTTGATTAAGGGCAACCCATAATGTACCTCGCGTGCCACCAGTATCACTTGCGCTAGCATTATTGACACTTAATGCCATAAACGCACGGGCTTTTAGCACAGGGTCGTTATCCGTTAATTGGATCACCGCTCCTTGTCCTTTAAACAAATAATCAGAAGATTCAATCCCCGTTACGGCAGTCGTAAAACCTTCCATCCGAGTAATCGGGATCAACGTCGAATCTGCATTTATACCATAAGAGACATCAACCGCCGCGCCGATTGTCGTCACCGGATGATTGGTAGTAGAGGCATCGACTTGTCCCGCAGAAAAACCCACTTCAACTAAGCCTAATGCTGTGTATGCGCCAATAAATCCCGGAGTAACCACTTTGCCTGCCGCATCAATACGCTCATAGCCCCTTGGCGACGAAGCCCCTGGAATAATTTGTTCTACCTTACCGTCTTTAATTAACACCGTTGCTTCTGCTAGTGTTCCTTGACCGGTTAAGGTATGCACTTTACCGCCTACAATCGCAAATTGACTCGCTAAAACCGACGTACTCAATCCTAATACACCTACCACACCAACTAGGGTAAACATCGTTAATAAATTTTTCATTTGTGATCTCCTTCACCGATTTGCCCTAATTCAAAATCACTTACCGGCCACGTATCTGGCGCAGTGCGATCAAACGCCAGTCCACCATCGATAAATACTTTTTCAGCTTGGGCATACGTAGAGAAAGGATCGGCACTCCATAACACCACATCAGCATTTTTGCCCACTTCTAGTGAGCCTGTTTGGTCAAAAATCCCAAGGGATTTCGCCGCATTGGCCGTTAACCATTGCCACGCATCGGCTTTGGAAATATCAATTCCTGCTCGACGACCATCAGACCAAGCCTTAGCGGCTTCTTGGTTGAGTCGTTGAATACCGATATCACTATCTGAATGCACCACTGCGCACGCGCCAGCTTGATGCACCATAGCGACATTTTCGCGAATACCATCGTAAGCTTCCAGTTTAAAGCCCCACCAATCTGCCCACATTGACGAACAAACATTGTTTTGTGCGAGTTTATCAGCAATTTTATAGCCTTCTACTGCATGATGAAATGAACCGATTTGATAATCAAACTCTTGCATCACATCCATCATAACTACCATTTCATCAGCGCGGTAACAATGCATATGGACGATGATGTCACCGTCTAACACCCCTTTTAAGGTTTCGTTATTTAAGTCTCGTTTCGGCGCCTGAGTGTCTTTGCCTGCCGCAAAATCGGCTTCATACTGCTCCCACTTGGCTTTATATTCTGCGGCACCAATCCAGGCTTTGCGATATCCTGCAACATTCGCCATACGCGTAGATGGGCCACCTTTTTTACCATAAACGCGTTTAGGGTTTTCACCACACGCCATCTTGATACCATAAGGGGCGTTAGGAAACTTCATATCTTGAACGGAACGGTCAGGTAGGTTTTTTAAAACAACACTACGTCCACCAAATAAATTAGCAGAGCCAGGGAGAATTTGTAATGACGTCACTCCACCCGCTAGCGCACGTTGAAAGCCCGGATCTTGTGGCCACACCGAATGCTCAGCCCATACTTGAGCCGTGACCGGAGATGTCATTTCATTGCCATCCGCATGCGACCGAGTATCTGGAGACGGATATACGCCCAAGTGACTATGGGTATCGATAATACCGGGGGTAACAAACTTACCCGTGCCATCAATCTCGATGTACTTAGTGGGCAGTGCAATATCAGCACCGATACCGACAATTTTGCCATCTTGTAATAAAATTTGAGAATTCGTATTTAACCCGCCAATACCATCAATAATAGTCGCATTGGTGATTAATGTCGCGACAGCCGGGATGGGTTCATACGTAGACGGGAATGGGTCAGCATTAATGACCACATGTTCAGAAGTTGCTGTGGATTTAGCCTTGGCATCAGCACTATCATCCGAACACGCACTCAACGTTAATGTTGAAAGCACGGCGGTAGAGATAGCAGCTAACATCCAGGTCGGTTTATATTTGTTATACACCTTGGATTTCCTTGTAGTATTGTGTTGCAAAGTCGTTCAGGGGATTAAAGCCCAAATAAATTAACTAAATTTGCGCACAAGTGCAAGACTCAAGGGTTAAATGATTTGTGATTGATTGCGTCCATTTTCCTTTGCAATATACAGAGCTTTATCAGCTAAAATAAAAGATTGCTCCTGCGTATCGGGTAATATGATTAAAAACTCCTCCCCCCCATAACGCGCCACAAAATGGGTTTCGCGCATGCAAGAATTTAACGTACTGGCAATGATTTTTAATACATCATCAATCGAAAACACTTGGATTTGGATATCGTCTGATAATTGAAATTGCGTCCGAAATTGTTCAATTTTGTCACTTATCCATGTGTTATCGATTTGTTCAATATCAATTGTTGGTACATGGTTTTCGAGTACCTGTACGATAGATCGGGTGAGGTTATCAATATTGCGTTGTGCAGATCTCATTATTTCTTGGCTAGAAAAATAATATAAATATGTCGTGAACGCAATAATCAGCCCAAGTGTTAAAACACCAAAGAGCAACGTTAAGCGCGTTTTTAATGAATGGGTAATTATGGGAAGCACAGCAACTAAATATCCTTATTAAGCAGCATACATCTTATGACTGTATTATTTATAAGCGTAGACTACAAAATAAAATAAAAGCATTATTGTGCGAGAGTTTTTACAATCTCATC
>JAQXDG010000130.1 GCA_029251505.1 Glaciecola sp.
TACATCCTTATTTTTAATTTATATTAGGATGTACATTTCAAATAATGGATTATCGTAGTCCTTTCCATTTAATGCTGAATGACAAACGTAATTCACGCATGGTGAGGACTCTTGGTGAGATTTTGCCGATATGCGACCAGCGGTGACCGCAACATGCACTAATTAACACTGATTTTGTCGGTTTGAGGAGGGTGAGGGTTTGTAATGCATTAGTTTGTTCTATACATGAACCGTCTGCGTTAACCGGTTGCCCAGCATAATTAAACCAGCCAAATTTATTTACGTGGATCAAGGCGTGTTCGTTATTCACTTTGTCGAGTGAGTCAATTTCTAAATGCGTCATACCTAAGTGATTCACTGCGACCACCAAAATCGAGCCGACATGGTGATGGGTATTAAAATACGATTGGATGATCTCATTAGTTTGTTTACGACTAGGGCATTTAGGAGACTGTTTTGCCTGGTAGCTAGCATTGTGCTTGTCTACCTGAAGTGGTGACGTATTATGCAGTAGCCGTTCTGCACACTGTGTGACATGGGTATGCAAATGCTTGAGTTTACGTTTGAGTAAACTGGCTTGGGTGGGACCATGTTCAGCTAAAAACTCACATTCTCGTTGGTATAAAGCGTTACACAACTCAGCATAAGCCACTGAATTGGGATCTTGAAAAAAGATATCGCTTTGCTCAACCATGAAAATTTAAACCGTAACCGATAGAAAACCATATATTACTGATTTTCAGGGCATAAATCATCAAAACTCGGAAAAACTACGTAAAAAAGATAAAAAAAAGCCAGTTATTGAATCAATGCTACGTAGCACATTGACCCAACCAACTGGCTGTTAGGTTGTCAGTGTTAATTAAGGCTTATTGACCTTTAATTTCACTACGACCTAAGTATTTTGCATCAGCACCCAATGCTTCTTCAATGCGTAATAATTGGTTGTACTTAGCAACACGGTCAGAACGACATAACGAACCTGTCTTAATTTGACCCGCCGCAGTACCTACCGCTAAATCAGCGATAGTCGCATCTTCAGTTTCACCTGAACGATGTGAAATGACGACACTAAAGCCGGCTTCTTTTGCCATGCGGATTGCATTTAACGTTTCAGTTAATGAACCGATTTGGTTAAATTTGATCAGGATTGAATTACCAATTCCGTTATCAATACCGCGCTTTAAGATCTTAGTGTTAGTCACGAATAAATCATCACCGACTAATTGTACTTTATCGCCAATTTTCTTGGTTAAGCTCGCCCAACCATCCCAGTCACTTTCGTCTAAGCCATCTTCGATTGACACGATAGGGTAGCGTTGTGATAATTCTGCAAGATAATCACCAAAGCCTTCTGAATCAAACGACTTGTCTTCACCAGATAACACATATTGACCATTTTTATAAAACTCAGATGCCGCACAATCTAATGCTAAGGTAATGTCTTCATTCATTTTATAGCCAGCATTTTCAACTGCAGTAATGATAGTTGATAATGCTTCTTCGTTAGAACCAAGGTTAGGTGCAAAGCCACCTTCGTCACCAACTGCAGTACTTAAGCCTTTGGCATGTAATACTTTTTTCAGACTGTGGAAAATTTCAGCACCCATTCGCAATGCTTCTTTGAAGTTAGGTGCGCCAACCGGCTGTACCATAAATTCTTGGATATCAATGTTGTTATCCGCATGCTCACCACCATTGATGATGTTCATCATGGGTACTGGCATAGAGTATTGACCCGGCGTGCCATTTAAGTTAGCGATATGCTCATATAATGGTATGCTTTGAGCAATCGCTTCTGCTTTAGCAACAGCTAACGATACCGCTAGGATTGCGTTTGCACCTAAAACTTCTTTGTTTTCAGTGCCATCTAAGTCAATCATCACTTGGTCGATGTTGGCTTGGTCAGCCGCGTCTAATCCTAAAATTGCTGGCGCGATTTTATCATTAATTGCAGCAACGGCGAGCAATACGCCTTTACCTAAATAACGCGCTTTGTCGCCGTCACGTAATTCTAATGCTTCACGTGAACCGGTTGATGCGCCAGAAGGAGCACAAGCTCGACCCATCGCACCGCTATCTAAATAAACATCTGCTTCAACAGTGGGGTTTCCGCGTGAATCCATTACTTCACGACCAATAATTCGGCTAATTGTTGCCATGTCTAAAATCTTCCTTATTAATGATTCAATTTCTGAAATTCACCTGCTGCAGCCACAAATCCTTCAAATAAAGGATGACCATCACGCGGGGTAGAATTAAATTCAGGGTGGAATTGGCCAGCAATGAAAAACGGATGATCCGGTAATTCAATGACTTCAACCAATTGTTTATCTGTTGATAAACCGCTCACTCTTAGGCCAGCTTTTTCGATTTTATCACGTAGAGTATTATTTACTTCATAGCGGTGGCGATGGCGTTCGAAGATTTCTACTTTACCATAGCAACCGTGTACTTTACTGCCTGCAACTAAATGACACAACTGACTACCTAGACGCATAGTGCCACCTAAATCAGACGCTTCATCACGTTGTTCAACACTGCCATCAGAATCTAACCATTCGTTAATCAAACCGACAACAGGGAATGGCGTTTCTGGATCAAATTCAGTCGAGTTAGCACCTGGCATATTAGCAACATTACGGGCAAACTCTATTAATGCCACTTGCATCCCTAAACAGATACCTAAGTAAGGGACATTATTTTCACGAGCAAAACGTGCCGCTTCAATTTTACCTTCAACACCGCGCTCACCGAAACCACCAGGGACTAAAATCGCATCAAGTTCATTTAATATCTGCGTGCCTTTAGAGATGATATCCGATGAATCGATATATTTAATTTTAACACTGAGGCGATTTTTTAAGCCTGCATGTTTTAATGCTTCGTTAACTGATTTGTATGCATCGGGGAGTTCAACATATTTACCCACCATACCTATGGTAACTTCACCAGTTGGATTGGATTCGGCATAAAGCACTTGTTCCCATTCGGTTAAATCGGCCTCTGGGCAATCTAAACCAAAACGTTCCACCACCAATTCATCCAAACCTTGCGCTTTAAGCATGGCTGGGATTTTGTATATGCTGTCAGCGTCTCTTAGTGAAATAACAGCTTTATCTATAACGTTAGTAAACAAGGCTATTTTTTGGCGTTCATTAGAAGGCAAAGGCACTTCTGAGCGACATACAAGAATATCGGG
>JAQXDG010000148.1 GCA_029251505.1 Glaciecola sp.
CACGACTGTTACTAGAACGGTGAGTGTTGTTGATAGCGAAGCGCCTGTTATTACACTAATTGGCGCTGCAACAGTTGCCCTAGATGTTGGTGATAGTTACACCGATGCGGGTGCAACAGCTAGCGATAATGCCGATGGCAACTTAACGTCTGCTATTGTTGTGAGCAGTAATGTCGATACTTCAGCTGCCGGTACATACACAGTGACATACAATGTCAGCGATGCAGCAGGTAATGCTGCTGTTGAAGTAACGCGCAGTGTAGTGGTTTCTGCAGTCGTTGTAGCAGATACAACAGCGCCGGTTATTTCATTAATTGGCTCATCTACGGTTACACATGTATTCGGTGCAGTTTATACCGATGCAGGTGCAACCGCTTCAGATGCTGTTGATGGTGCTCTGAGTGTCACAACTACAGGCACAGTTAATGTGAATACTGTTGGCACTTATACCATTACATACTCAGCGATAGATGCAGCTGGTAATGCAGCCACGACTGTTACTAGAACGGTGAGTGTTGTTGATAGCGAAGCGCCTGTTATTACACTAATTGGCGCTGCAACAGTTGCCTTAGATGTTGGTGATAGTTACACCGATGCGGGTGCAACAGCGAGCGATAATGTCGATGGTGATATTACAGCTGATATTGTTGTTGATGGTACTGTTGATACTTCTACTGCCGGCACTTATACAGTGACCTATAATATTACGGATGCGGCAGGTAATGCTGCTGTTGAAGTAACGCGCAGTGTGACAGTTCAAGATGCCTCTGCACCAGTGGTCACGGCACCTTCTGCGATTACCATTGCAGCGACAGATGCAGATGGTACAGCATCGAGTAACGCAACGATTACCAGCTTCTTAACTGAGGCGTCTGCCACTGATGCGGTTGATGGTGAATTAACAGTCACTAATGACGCACCTACTATCTTTACTTTAGGCGCTACCACGGTGGTGTTTACAGCGACAGATAGCGCAGGAAATGTGGGCACAGCGCTAGCGATTGTGACCATTGCGGATCAAACAGTTCCGGTACTGACGTTGACGGGTTCAGGCTCTCCAACACTGTCTATTGGTGATGCTTTCATTGATGAAGGAGCGACAGCGAGCGATAATGTCGATGGTGATATTACAGCTGATATTGTTGTTGATGGTACTGTTGATACTTCTACTGCAGGCACTTATACAGTGACCTATAACATTACAGATGCAGCGGGTAATGCAGCTGTTGAAGTAACGCGCAGTGTGGTTGTTCAAGAGCCAGCATCTGGAGGGAATACAGATTCTGATGGCGATGGTGTGATAGATGTTGTTGATGCATTTCCAAATGATGCCACCGAAACACTGGATACGGATGGTGATGGTACTGGTGATAACGCAGATACCGATCGTGATGGTGATGGTGTCGCGAATGCTGCCGATGCCTTCCCACTGGATGCTACCGAGTCGTTAGACACAGACGCAGACGGTACTGGTGATAATGCAGATACTGACCGTGATGGAGATGGTGTTGATAATGAGTTGGATTTATTCCCACTTGATCCTGATAAGAATAACCTCAGCGACGATACAATTGCCCCAGAGGTATTTGCCCCAGCGGATGTATTTATAGATGCAACAGGAAGTTTGACGGAGCTTGAGCTAGAAATTGCTACCGTTTCAGATAACTTTGAAGAACTTGTTGCTATAGCCGATAATACTGGTCCCTATCAATCAGGTGAAACAGTCATAACTTGGTCGGCGACAGATACAGCTGGGAATGTTGGCACGGCTACACAGTCTATCTTTATAACACCTACCGTGAGCATACCTCCATTAGGGCGTGTGGGCGAAAATGAAAATATTACTTTGCCTGTAATACTTTCTGGTAGTGCAATCGATTATCCTGTGATGGTTAATTATGATGTGATTATTGACGGGGTTATCGTAGTATCGAGTAACACGGATATTATTGAGGGGCAAATTGGGGCAATTGTCATCGAGTCTGATGTTTTTGCCGGGAACTCAGCCTTTACAGTTGACATATCTTCACCTGTAAATGCGGTTATTACCACTGGTAGCTCTGCCGTTGTCAGTGTCATTGAAACTCCAGTAGAGCCAAAATTAAACTTGCAAATCACTCAATCTGATATCAATGGCCGATTTATTACGAATGATGATTCGTCAGTAATCGTGACTTTAACCATTGATGATCCTAACGGTACTCATGAGATTGATTGGTCATCAAGTGATATTTCAATTACTGATGTGTCAGAGATAGATAATAATTTATTGTCGTTTAATCCTGAGACCTTAGTCCCTGGCGACTATTTGGTAGTAGTAACAGTAGTTGATTCACAATTACCTGATAATACCTTCACTCGTCAGATTGAATTGAAAGTATCGAGCGGTGCGAAAATCCAAGATGATGATAATGATGGAATCCCAAATGATGCTGATAATAGTTCAAGTCCAAGCGAAATTGACCTAGGTACTCAAGCGGTAGGTGTCGCTGAGCAAAAAACTGCCGTTGCGACTTCTGGTGTGCAATTGCAATTGGGTAATGATGCAATCAACAGTGGCTATAACGGTATTGTTATTACCGAAGATGATGTAGCTGCAGCTGATGCCGATAATGATTACCCATTGGGAGTGTTGGATTTTGAGGCTGTTATGAATGTGCCAGGTGAGAACCTAACCTTAATATTACCGTTAAATGCGCCTATTCCTGAAAATGCGATTTATCGTAAATTGATTGGCGATGAATGGCAGGAATTTGTGATTGATGAGAATAACTCCGTGTTTTCGGCTCCTTTATTAGCGAATAATTTATGTCCTGATGAAACCAGCACGACTTATGTACAGGGCTTAACAACCGGTCATGTTTGTTTGTACTTATCGATTGCTGATGGTGGACCCAATGATACAGATGGAGAAGTTAACGGTCATATTGTTGATCCTAGTGGTATTGCCGTAGCAGTAATCCCTCCGGTTGTTGTTGAACCTGATACTGGACCCACAACGATAGTGAATATCAAACAAATAA
>JAQXDG010000154.1 GCA_029251505.1 Glaciecola sp.
ATTTTGTGGATGATATAGTGTTTAAAAAGAAAATGGTAGACTAAGGCGTATATGCTTGATCAAGGTCAATTCATTTAACCAAATTGCAACAAAATAGAGAGTTCTTAATAACATAATGAGCAATACTAATTTACATAAAGCACTATTATTAATCATTTTTGTTGGTTTATTGATGTTTCTCTATCAACATAACATCGCTTCACAATACGATAAACCGAACACATGTGAAGTATATGCTCAAAAATGCACCATAGACCTTGAGCAAGGTCAATTGATCATTGATTTTCCTCAGCAATTAGTCGTAGAAGAGCTGTTAAACGTCAAATTTACTTTACCGCAAGGATTAGAAATTGAACAGGTTGTGATTGAAGGCGTCAATATGTACATGGGAACGTTACCCGTGCACTTTGAACCACTTAGTTCTGGATCTGCAATACACCAAACCGGTGAGTTCTTTTTGGGGAGTTGTCATTTGAGTAATATGCAATGGCAAATGTTGATTACCTTACGCACTTTTAATAGCGACAGCGAGCAATCACCGAGTGAACTTATAATTGCTCGCGTGCTTTTTTCAACACAACAACGTTAATAGGTAAACCCAAAAAGCGATAGGCTGAATGTTTATAGTTGCGTTTGTAAGTATATTTCCAGCCCCAACGATTTGATTAATCCAAGCTGTTGTTCTAACCAATGTGCATGGTCCATTTCAGTATCATCTAATAGCACCACTAACATATCTCTAGTCACATAATCACGTTCTTTTTCGCATAGCGCAATAGTTACGCGTAACTGCTCAGCGACTTCATATTCAACCCTTAGGTCACTGGCTAACATGTCAGGAACATTATGCCCTAATTGGTATCCGCTACGGGTAACCATGTCCGGCTGACCTTCTAAAAACAGCATGCGTTGGATCAATTTAGTTGCATGACCTTTTTCATCATCAAACTCATGATTAATACGTTCAAACAACTTCATATAACCCCAATCTTCATACATTTGTGCATGTATAAAGTATTGATCCATCGCGGCTAGTTCATAGCTAAGTAATTGATTTAACGCATCGTTAATGACTGGTTTACCTTGCATAATGTGCTCCTTAAAGTTGCGCTTGAAGGTAACGGGGTAATCCCATATCTACAATTTGCTGTTGTTGAGTCAATAAAAAATCAAGATAATCTTCTTCATCTACTAATTGTTTGCTAAGCAGATCTCGGGAAACAAAATCTTGTTCTGTTTCTAATATGGCGATACTGTCAGATAATAAGGCAATGTGCTGGGTTTGGAATTTAACATCACAGGCAAGCATTTCTTCTGGATCTTCGCCAATGAATAACTTACCTAGTGCTTGTAGGTTAGGTAAGCCTTCTAGAAATAACACGCGCTCTATCAGTGCATCGGCTTGCTTCATATCTTTGATTGATTTTTTATATTCTGCTGTGTTTAATGCTTCGTAGCCCCAGTTTTTAAACATGCGAGCATGTAAAAAATACTGATTAATGGATGTTAACTCTGAAGTTAACACCGCATTGAGTTGTGCAATAACGTTGGGTGAAATTTGCATCGATAGCTCCTTTTCAATATTCATTAAAGTATAAAACAATATAGATTAAATGATAGTTTTTTATAGTGAAATCAGTGGTTTGCTAATGATAATCGTTATTGTTTTGATTCGGCACACACTTTGGCCCAGAGCAAAGATTCTTCGGCAAAGCCTAATCCAGCTTCGGTGAAAAAGTTAAATACTCGGTCAACCCCGTTATTGATTAACGGATCAACTTCATCTTCGTAGCGTGCAATTGCCGCAATTCGACCATTAAAATGAGTACTTTTTAATTGTTGAGTAATATTGGATGCATCTTCTATCGAAGGCAGTGCGATAAGCACCAGTTCAATATTTTGAATGTTGAGGTTTTCCCACAAATCAATATCTTCACCATCACCGACAATCGCATTTTTACCTAATTTGGCTAATTTATTGATTTTGTCAGGATCCGAATCAATACCACAAACTTGCTGGCCTAATTGTGCGTGGATCGCTTTAAATGCGCCTTTACCGACACGTCCCATACCAATGACCAACACCTTAGCTTCGCCTAATGAGGGATAAATATCCTGATGTAACGGGATTGGGTGCTCGTACTGTTTAATATGATTTTTGTGTTTACAATAATATTGATGAGAGTGTTTGTACAATACGCTGGTCACGATAAATGAAAATGCTGTGGCGAGCGCTAATATGACTAACCATTGGGCCTCTAACATGCCACCAGTCACAGCGACAGCCCCAACAATTAAGCCAAACTCACTATAGTTAGACATCATTAATGAGGTTAAATAGGCTGTGCGGGCGCGTAAGCGTAAGCTGATAAATAAGCCAAAGAACAATAAAAATTTCAGAGGTAACAATAAACACAAGATTAACGCGATACTCACTAGTTCAAGCGATGGTAGTGCGGTTAAACCAATGGTAAGGAAGAATCCGATTAAAAATAAATCTTTAAATGCCATCAAGGACTTAGATAGTTCGGTTGACTTAGCTTGGCTAGCTAATAATACGCCGGCAATTAATGCTCCAAGATCACCTTTAATCCCGACTAATTCAAATAAATGGTATGCCCCTAAAGCAAATATAAATCCCGTTAATGGCAACATTTCGCCATGTCCTGAACCTGATAAGAGGCGTTGCAATAGCGGGCGAGCAGGGATCAGAAATATCAATAATGCAGCCCAAGGCGATGGGATTTTACCGGTTGCGGTAACTAAAAACAGCACTGCAAAAATATCTTGCATGACCAAAATCCCAATTGCTAATTTACCATGTCGGGTTTTGATCTCGCCGGCTTCATCTAAAATTTTGACGACACAAACGGTTGAACTAAAACTAAATGCAAAGCCAATTAAGACCGCCGTATACCAAGTTAAATTAAACCAAGAGGTCGCAACGAACAATCCTAATGCAAAGACAGCGGCACTGCATAGCGCAATCCACACACAACTATGGGCGATAGAGCCTAATAAAATTTCACGTTTGAGTAAGTCTTTGATGTTGAGTTTTAAGCCTATCGTAAACAACATGATAGTGATACCCATATTGGCAATGGCTTGTAATGTCTCGTTGTTGGAATAACCTAATGCATTTAAGAAAAAACCAGCAATAAGGAAGCCAATCAATGGCGGTAATTTGCAATACTTAGCGATTAAGCCAAAACCAAATGCGACTAACAAAAACATAATATCCATGTAACGTACTATCCCTAATGATAAAGAGGGTGAAAATAAGGTAATTAACCAATAAACCGAATGATTTCATCAGCAGTTTGTTTAGGTGCCTCTAACATAGGCATATGTCCTAAATCCTCCCAAATAATGCTAACCGCTTTAGTTTTATCTTGCCATACTTTGGCACATGAAATATGAATAATATCGTCTAATCCACCCCATAACATCAATATAGGGCAAGAAATACTCGCAAGCTTGTCATCTAATATATGCTCCAGATTAAAAAAGTCTTGATAAATGTGTTCTAACTGCGCTTTATTTTTAACATATTCATGGGCTTTAAATTGCTTAACCGAATTAGGAAAATAGGGCGGCTTAGCCATAGTCAGTGCAAAAAATTCGTCGAATTGCGCTGGGCTATCCATAAAAAAGGGATTGCGACCTTCTGCGGCTAACTGTTGCAACGTACTAGGTTGTGGCGGGACCACC
>JAQXDG010000167.1 GCA_029251505.1 Glaciecola sp.
AATGGTGTATGTCTGGAGGAACTAAAATTTAGTTGCTTAACAATCTATTCGCACTAAAGTATGGATTGCATTAGTGCACATCGCACCAATTCAGTTCGCACTAATTTATTTCGCACTTAACCGTGCAATATGTTTTTCTAAACCCATGCCACCGGCACGTTGCGCTCGTTGATAATAGTATAACGCCTCAACATCACGCCCGCGTTTATCTAAGGCTCGTGCTGCTTGCAAATTCCGAACTCCATCATGGGGCAGTGCGTCAGCTAAAATAAGGGTGGTTTTGATCACCATATCGATAACTTTGTCTTGTTGATATCGAGTTAACGCTGACTGCATCATATCAAGCCAACTGACTTGCTTAAGATGAGCGGCTTTACCTAATGCTGTTTCCCAATTATGTGGGGTAGGTAAGATAATCGGTTGCGGCGAATCAACAAAAGGGTAATCCGCCATTAAGGTCAACACATCGGCAAAGCCTTTGTATTCTTCACTGGGTAAAATTGGTCGACGTTGCCAAGCGGTATTGGCATCAACATACACCTGCCGTTGACTCGTATCCGCTAATAACTCAAGTTGCCATAAACGCTCATAAAACGCATTGGCGATAGCAAAGTAGCCACTGACGTTAGGATGTAAATGTTCCAACATGACGTTGCGCCCAATTAATTGATTTGGGCTACGTTGTCTTAGTGCTGCTTGGGCATCGACGAGGTGGACATGCGCAAACTCAGCAGCTAATTCTCGAATAATCTCATTAATTGCAGCTGGCGCACGAAAGCGTAATAAATCATGCTCGGTAGCGAATGATAATTGGGTTTGGGCGCATGAATTAAACTTTTGAGCAGCACAATACTGGCCGATTTTAAAATGCAGTTCGGCGCTGGGTTGATCTAATGCATTCGCTGCGCTAATCAGTTGAGCTAAATGTGACTTAGCTTGGACGGGATCGGTTAATGCCGCTAACTCGCCAAATTGTTGCAGCAATTCCGGGGGCGTAGGATAACTTTCAAATGGTGGATGGTCTTGTTCATTACTTGCGATAGTGGACAGTAATACTGGAATATTGGCTTCACCATAACGACCCAGTAATGCTTGCATGTTGTACCTGAATTGGGCAATGCCAGCATTGAATAACGCTGAATCTGTTGCTATGTGTTTGTGCTTTGCAACTTTGGACATTAACGTACGGGCTGATTGATTATCCTTGGCACGCGAAGTATCTTTAAGAGTACCTTCACGAGTACTTATACTTGTACTCAGTTTTCCTACGGTATTTTTTATCAATTGAAACACTCGCCACTGGCGCAGCCGCAACAACCAGCGAGTCGACATACTTGAGCCTGCCACAACAAAGTTAGAGCCCACCCCCAAGATCCCTAAAAACTCATTATGGCCGGCATAAATTAATATCGCATCAGGTTGCTGCTCAATAATTTCATCAGCAAAATCCAACAAGGTATAGGAGTTCACTGCTGACATCGCCGTATTGATGACTTCGACATAATGTCCAGGTTTGGATGCGCGTACTCTGCTATCGAGCATACCTGCCAATGATGCCCCTAAACCATACGGGTAGCCTGCGGCGGTTGAGCCGCCTTGAACAAACAATCGAAAGCCGTTGTCGGGTTTATCTTTGAGTAAAAAATTGGCTTCCATACTGACTGACGGCGCAACGGCATCTTGAGCAAAATAACGCTTAATAATATCAGGGCGCGGGAGTTGGTATTGAGGGTGTGAAGGATTTTCTATAAACAACGGATAATCTTGACCATAATCAGCCAAGCGTAATGCCATTTCCAACAATAAAAAAAAGACGATGGGTAAACATAGTGCGATGCTATACATGAACCAAGTAGACGACGATTTTTTCATGATGCACTGCTCGCATGTTGTTGGATCTGTTGTAAGTATTGTTGCGCTTGCGGATGATTGGGCTGCAACTTGAGCACCCGCTGCAAGGTCGCAATGGCTTGCTCAAACAAGCGTTTATTGAATTGGATCTGTGCTAAGTTCAATTGCATATTCACATTCGATGGCTCCAAGCGTGCCGCTTGTAATGCATAAAAATGCGCGTAATCAAAGCTTCCTGCTTGACGGTATAGACTCGCAGCACCATTGGCATATTGGGCATTAAAGGGTAAGCCATCGGCGAGCGTACTTGCCGCATTAGCAGCGAGTAACCATTGTTCAGTTTGTTGGTAATGATTGACTAAGTGGGCTTGTTGTAACAGGTAGTCATTTTTTTGGATCCGGTTTAAACCAAATTGCTCCGCAGGATCTGACGCGGTTAGTATTGGCACTGGTTTCGGCGAGCTGGTAAATGGATAGTCGGAAGTGAGGTTATTAATTTTATGCTGCGCAAAAATAATATCAGCGGCACTCACTTGACTATGCTGCTCAGCAATAGATTGGGTTTGTGCATAAGGAGCTGGCGGTAACAGGCCTTGCTCAATCATGGCTTTCAGTGCGCTATGTGCCAATAGTGCATACCCCTTAGCGTTAGGGTGTAAATGCTCAAGCATAAGCGCATTACCAATGATCCCATCTTTACTGGCGTCAGCTAACATTTTCTTTCCTTCGACTAAGTGCACATTAGCATGTTGTTGTGCGACATCAGTAATCATCGCATTGAAGTGTTCGGGGGCACGAAAGCGTAAGCCATCAAGATTTCTGGCGGTGGTAAAAAAATGATGTGCATTGTCTATATTATTGTCTGCATTATTGGCCGCATTGTTAGCTAATACAGCTTGCCCATAACGATAATTAACCAGCGCATGATAGCTATGTTGACGATATAAGGTGTCTAGTTGTGCAAGTGACATAGACGGTGCAGTTAACTCTGCCTCTATGGACTCAGGTAATGAGTAAGTGCTGTTAAACGGGGCTTGGTCACGATCATTACTGGCAATCGTTGATAAAAATACCGGTAAACCTGCGGTACTAAACTGCGTCACAATATGCTCAAGATTGTCGCTAAACTGCTCAATACCAGCCATATAAGCGGGGGAGTCAAAGGCAATGGATTGATTTTTAGCGATACTTGCCATCACGGTGCGTGAGTTGCTGGTTGCGATATCTGAAGAAGCCGCTGACGATTCAGCTGACGAGCCGTCACTGGCTTGAACCGATACAATCAGGGCTTGTATTAATTGCACAATACGCCATTCTTTTAAGGATAAATACAGTAAATTTAAACCATGACTGCCTAAACCTTGATAACTAGAGCCGACACCCATCACGCCCAAATACTCGTTATGCCCAGCGTAGATATAAAGCGCATCGGGTTCAATCTCTAATACTTCATCGATAAAATCTCGTAGCATATAACTATTAATCGAAGACATCGCGACATTAATCACTTCGATGTTTCGCTCTGGGTATAGGCCTTTTAAACGATGTTGCAATATACCAGCGGGCGCACCAAAGCGACCATACGGAAATCCTGCTGCAGTGGAGCCCCCCATTGCAACAATACGGAGTGTCTCTGTGGGTTTTTGGGCGAGAAAAAACTGCGTATCGATTGCGACATTGGGTGCCGCTTCAGGAGAGGGGAAATAACGGTGGATGACATCAGGATTAGGTTGCATGTATGCCGGTTGATTAGGGACAGGGATAAAGAGGTGATGACTGTTACCATATCCACTAACCCGTAATATTCCTTCTACTGCTAACAAGACAAAAACTGGGATAAGTAAAGCGATGCCATAAAACCAAGTGTGGGCTTTTTTCATTATTATTATCATCCACAAAAATGACGAGAATTGTTAATGACTTGAGTATATCTTGTTTGTACTTTGGTTCAAATCCTTCTAGGTAATTAAAACACTTTGGAATAAGGTTAAAATACAGATGTCACTGAAAATGATAGTGAGTATTCATGATAGTGTTTACAAAAAATTAACTTTTGCGTGGATTTTATGGCACAATCAACGACATAAAACATTGCCATAATAATTATAATGACGAAGCAAATCTTTTTAGGGATCTCTGCCTTATACCACGACAGCGCAGCCGCACTCATCATGGATGGCGAGATCATTGCCGCAGCACAAGAAGAACGATTCACTCGGCTCAAACACGACTCTAGTTTTCCTCATCATGCGATTGAATTCTGTCTAAATACTGCACAAATAGAGCTCGATGAACTCGATGCGATTGTTTTTTATGATAAACCGTTATTAAAATTTGAGCGTTTACTCGAAACTTATTTAGCACATAGCCCTCGAGGTTTTCGCTCATTTGCCCGTGCTATGCCGATTTGGCTCAAAGAAAAACTCTACTTTAAACAGTTACTCCGTCGTGAATGCCGTGCATTAGTCCATCGTCGTCGGGCACAGGCAAGCAACACCACGATTGAAGCGCAGATTGCAATAGATAAGACCCCCGTTATTCCTGTCCTCGGATTTACCGAACACCATCTCTCTCATGCCGCCT
Source organism: Glaciecola sp. (assembly GCA_029251505.1). Lineage (GTDB taxonomy): Bacteria > Pseudomonadota > Gammaproteobacteria > Enterobacterales > Alteromonadaceae > Opacimonas. The sequence goes on from JAQXDG010000167.1 coordinate 4,435, forward strand.
CGGCATTTTATCCAGCACCATTTCAGCGAGCTGCCGTATTATGTCTAGATGGGGTAGGCGAGTGGGCGACAAGTAGTGCATGGATAGGTGAAAAAGCCGATGGTAGTCAAGGAGCGCCGACAACGCACACTTTGACACCATTATGGGAGCTGCACTTTCCGCATTCGTTGGGACTCTTATATTCGGCCTTTACCTATTACTGCGGCTTTAAAGTCAATGCCGGTGAGTACAAGTTAATGGGCCTAGCCCCTTATGGTAAACCGGTCTATGTCGAATTCATTTATCGCCATTTAATTGATGTCAAAGAGGACGGTTCATTTTCGTTAAACATGCACTACTTTGACTATCCCGCTGGCAATGTCATGGTTACACAAGCTTTTTGTGATTTATTTGAAGGGGCAGCCCTTGCACATGATGCGCCGGTGACACAAAAACAAAAAGATCTCGCCGCGTCGATTCAAGTTGTCATCGAAGAAGTGGTATTAAAAATTGCCCAGCATATTCATACCTCTACAGGCTGTGATTATTTGTGTTTAGCCGGTGGTGTTGCACTTAACTGTGTGGCAAATGGGCGTTTGTTGCAAGATGGTCCGTTTAAAGATATCTGGATCCAACCTGCGGCTGGCGATGCCGGTGGCGCATTAGGTGCCGCTTTAGAGTATGCCTATCAGTTGGGTGAGCAAAGCACAGATAAATCGAATACGCTTCTGCAATTACCGGCGCCTGACATGCAACACGCTTATCTCGGACCTGAATACACGCTCGAACAGGCTTTAGAGGCTTGCTCACAATGGGACGTTGCCTACACGCATTTACCCCATGATGTGATTTTTGCTCATACGGCTCAATTAGCGGCAGATGGGCATGTCATTGGATGGTTTCAAGGGCGCATGGAATTTGGGCCACGTGCATTAGGCCATCGCTCAATTATTGGCGATCCACGTTCAACGACTATGCAATCGGTAATGAATTTAAAGATCAAGCAACGCGAATCATTTCGTCCATTTGCTCCTGCGGTATTGCAAGAACATGCGGATCAGTGGTTTGCAATGGATAAGCCAAGTCCATATATGTTGCTTGTTGCAGATGTGCTTGGCGCCGAACCCATTCCAGCAGTCACCCATGTGGATAATTCAGCTAGAGTGCAAACGGTAGCCCCTGAGCAAGTGTATTTTTATCCGTTGATCCAAGCTTTTTATAATATTACGGGTGTACCGATATTAATTAACACCAGTTTTAATGTACGTGGTGAACCACCTGTATGCTCGCCAAGTGATGCAATAAGGTGTTTTTTAGCGACGGACATGGATTACTTAGTAATAGGGGATCTAGTCCTCAATAAAGCTGATATGCCTGTGACGTCTATTAAAAAAGCGAAAGAGGTGACCTTTGCGAAAGATTAAATTCCCCGTGTTCATTAACACCATATGGCAGCGTATTGCCCTACCGATGATCGGTATCGAACAAACCAAAGGGTTGCGTGATTTTGCGTGGCAGTTTAGCGCGTTAATCGTGATTGTCTTTATGGGATTGTTACCTTGGTTATTTAGTGGGGCAATACCGATGTGGCCTGTATTCGTAACAGGATACTTATTACTCAGTGCGATGATCTACCCCAAGGCGATATATCCGTTATATGTAATGTGGATGGTGATCGCCTCTGTATTAGGATTTATTAACACTCAAATCTTGTTGGCAATTGTATTTTATTTGGTATTTGCACCGATTGGCTGTATTTTACGTCTGACTAAAGGCTTACAGTATCAACACCAAAGGTCGCAAAAATTAAACAGTTATTACATCAAGCGTGATAAGCCCTTAGACAAAGACCATTTAACTAAACCGTTTTAAGCTTGGCCTTAGTAAGCTAAACCGTTTTAAGCAAACCTTTTCATCTAATCCTTTTCATCCAACCTAATTAAGAAGTAAAACATGAGAGAATTTTTATCTGATTTGTGGGAATTTTTAAAAGTCCGCAAAAAAATTTGGTTACTCCCTATTGTTGTTATATTAGCGTTACTAGGCGGCATAGTCGTGGCGACTCAACAATCCTCATTAGCGAGCTTTATTTATACGTTGTTTTAATCATTATTAATTAATCTTCGTTATGAAAACGTATGCAAGGGATCTATCCGTCCTTTTTGGGTATTCTCCATACTAAGCATATTTAGCGTATTAATCTTGATGCGTAATTAGACGCGTTTTTATATGGAATCAATTATATGATGGTCAACAACA
>JAQXDG010000192.1 GCA_029251505.1 Glaciecola sp.
CTTATTTACACCAAAGTGATAAAGCCACCCATTTGCAATTAAATTGCACGGCTACCCGAATTGCTCATGGTGTGCCTGTCGGTGGTGAGCTTGAGTATATCGATGGCAATACGCTAACGCATGCTTTTTCAGGTCGCCGTGCAATTTAATTGCAAATGGGTGGCTTTATCACTTTGGTGTTAATAAGTTTTCACATTTATTGACACTCCCCCTTGAAAAAAATAGTTACAACCTTACATATCTAATCATAAAACATAACCTTATTTTGTTTCTGGAGATATGCAAGCATGACTGATACTGTCGATACACAAACTCAAACTCACGGTTTCCAAACGGAAGTAAAGCAACTACTACAGTTGATGATCCATTCTTTATATTCAAACAAAGAAATTTTCTTACGCGAGCTTGTTTCTAACGCCGCTGATGCTGCGGACAAACTTCGTTTTAAAGCATTATCAAATGATGCATTGTTTGAAAGTGACGGTGACTTACACGTTAAAGTTTCTTGTAACAAAGAAGCGGGGACAATTACTATTAGTGATAATGGTATTGGCATGAACAAAGATGAAGTCATTGCTAATCTAGGTACCATTGCTAAATCAGGCACCTCTGATTTCTTTTCCCATTTATCCGGTGACCAAGCCAAAGACTCACAATTAATTGGTCAATTTGGTGTTGGTTTTTACTCTGCATTTATCGTGGCAGATAACGTCACGGTTAAAACTCGTGCAGCAGGCGCTCCAGCCTCTGAAGGCGTAATGTGGGAATCTCAAGGTGAAGGTGAGTTCACCACGACCGACATCGTAAAAGATACCCGCGGTACTGAAATTACATTACATATTCGTGAAGACGATAAAGAGTTTTGTGACGATTGGAAACTACGTTCAATTATTACTAAATATTCTGACCATATTAGTATTCCTGTGCAAATGTTCACCGCAGAAGTGCCCGAGTCAGAAGGTCCAGATGGTGAAAAAATTCCAGGTCAGCCAGCCAAGTGGGAGCCAATTAATAAGGCTACTGCGTTATGGACACGCGAAAAATCTGATATTTCTGATGAAGAATACACGGAGTTTTATAAGCATGTATCACATGACTTTGCTGATCCGTTAACCTGGTCGCATAATCGTGTTGAAGGTAAAACTGAATACACGAGTTTATTGTATATACCGTCTAAAGCGCCTTTTGACATGTACAACCGTGATCAAAAGCATGGTCTTAAATTGTTTGTACAGCGCGTCTTTATTATGGATGATGCTGAGCAATTTATGCCGACGTATTTACGCTTTGTAAAAGGTTTGTTGGATTCTAATGATTTACCATTAAACGTATCTCGTGAAATTTTGCAAGACAACAAGATCACGCAAGCAATGCGCAATGGTTGTACTAAGAAAGTGCTGCAAATGCTTGAAAAAATGGCCAAGAAAGACGCAGAAACCTATCAAGGATTTTGGTCTGAGTTTGGTAACGTATTAAAAGAAGGTCCAGCAGAAGATTTTGCTAATAAAGAAAAAATTGCCAGCTTATTACGTTTCGCATCGACTCATAATGATTCGGACATTGAAAATGTTTCTTTAGCAGATTACATTGCTCGTATGCAAGAGACCCAAGACAAGATTTATTATGTGACCGCTGATTCGTATCAAGCCGCCAAATCGAGTCCACATTTAGAAATCTTCCGCAAAAAAGGTATCGAAGTGTTATTAATGTCAGAGCGCATTGATGAATGGTTGATGTCTCACTTGAGTGAATTTGAAGAAAAATCATTTCAATCTATTGCCCAAGGTAACTTAGATGAGTTAGATTCAGAAGATGATAAGTCTGCTAAAGAAGAAGCTGAAAAGGCTGTAGAAGGTGTCTTAGCTCGAGTGAAAGAGGCTTTAGGTGACAAAGTGAAAGAAGTCAAATTCACGCACCGTTTAACAGAATCTCCAGCTTGTATCGTGGCGGATGATAATGGCATGACCACACAAATGGTGAAGCTAATGCAAGCCGCGGGTCAACCTGTACCAGAAGTTAAATATAAATTAGAACTTAATCCTGAGCATGCACTAGTAAAACATTTAGCAGATGTACAAGACGAAGATCAGTTTAAGCGTTGGAGTGGCGTGCTGTTTGATCAAGCGGCATTATCTGAACAAGGTAGCTTAAAAGATCCAGCTGCATTTGTACAAAACCTAAATAGTCTGTTATTAAGCTTATCAAAATAGCTTAACGAGTAGTCAATAATAAAGGCAGCATTTAGATGCTGCCTTTTTGTTTTTGGCGAGACGTCTATTCTTTGCGCTATTAGTCGTAAAGATCCGATGGTATTACCAATTTAGGTTGAAACAGATTCAATTAATAGGTAACTTAGCCATAGACAAAATTATTAACATTTTAAATATGGAGGATGCACAATGCGCATCATTTTATTAGGTGCACCAGGTGCCGGAAAAGGAACTCAAGCTCAATTTTTAATGGGTAAGTTTGGTATCCCACAAATTTCTACGGGTGATATGCTGCGTGGCGCGATTAAAGCCGGTACCGAGATGGGTATGGCAGCTAAGAAAGTCATGGATGCAGGTCAATTAGTTTCTGATGATATTATCATTGGTTTAGTAAAAGAGCGTATAGCGCAAGCTGATTGTGCTAGTGGTTTTTTACTAGACGGTTTTCCGCGTACTATTCCACAAGCCGATGCGATGAAAGATGCCGGTGTTAAGGTTGATTATTGCTTAGAATTTGATGTCCCTGATGACGTCATTGTTGAGCGTATGGGGGGGCGTCGTGTTCATTCTGCGTCAGGTCGTGTTTATCATATCGTTTATAACCCGCCTAAAGTGGAAGGTAAAGATGATGAAACGGGTGATGATTTAAGCATTCGTGATGATGATAAAGAGTCCACAGTGCGTGATCGCTTAGGCATTTATCATACTCAAACTAAGCCGTTAGTTGATTATTATCAAGCTGAAGCTGCTGCTGGTCATTGTGGTTATCATAAATTTGACGGCACTCAACCAGTAGATAACGTCAGTGCACAGTTGGCTGAATTATTAGGTTAATTGCTATAACCAATATTATTAGAAACGCTACTTCTGCAAAGGACTAGCGTTTTTTTGTGACCTCAATGAGAAGCGAATATTTATGCCATCAACCGCCGAGCTGTCCGTAAAATCTTTCGCTCAATTAAGTAATTTTGAACTGTATGCGATGTTGAAACTACGCAGCGATGTGTTTGTGGTAGAACAAAATTGTGTCTATCCTGATTTGGATGATAAAGACCTGCATGCTGATACACAGCATCTCCTGTACTTTAACGGTGCTCTGTTGGTAGGCTACGCGCGTTGTTTAGCCCCTAATGTATCATTTGCTGATGCTGCAAGTGTTGGTCGTGTCGTGGTTGCCGGAGAGGCACGCGGACATGGCTTAGCAACTGCCATTATGCAAGCAGCGATAGCAACATGTCATGCCCAATGGCCGGAGAAGGTTATAGTGATTGGTGCGCAAACCTATCTGCAAGATTTCTATACCCGTCTGGGCTTTAGCCCCATCTCCCCAGCGTATGATGAAGATGGGATTATGCATATTGATATGCGCTTTGGTGGGTGATTAAACGCCGCTACTAGCCTTAGCCTTTAGCACGTGGCTCAAAACCTAAGACGGTGGCATTAATACAGTAGCGTGGTTTGCCGTTAGGGCCATCATCAAAGACATGACCTAAATGTATCCCACTGGTTTTGGCTTTGAGCGCAATTCTACGCATCCCTAAACTATTATCTTCATGATATGTAACACTATCACCTATGGCCTGAGTAAATGACAACCAGCCAGTGCCCGAGTTAAATTGATAATCGGTATCAAATAATGGTTCACCGCTGAGCGTATCGGTAAATACACCAGCTCCGACATTTTTGAACTGTTCGTATTGCTTACAAAATTGTGAATCTGTGCCTTTATTAAACGCAACATTAAATGCTTCAGAATCACCCAGTTTAAATGCACCTAGCAGTTGATAGAATTTCTTTGGCGCCACATAGCCTTGCACGCCGTGTACTTCGATACCATCTTGCATAAACAACAATGTAGGCGTTGCCCAAGTAGGAGAACTGACGCTTAAACCTTGCAATTGTTGGGCTCCGCGAAAATGCATAGGAATGCTACCGGCATAAAAGGTGGCCACATCAGCTTTAAACTTTTCACAATACGGACAATCAGGCGCATCGATGATGACAATGTGCTGTCCGGTTAGCAACGCAGTGTTATCCATTGCGACGACGCGTTCAACCGAACCATCAAAACGAACGCCGGTGGAATGGTCAGGGCAGTAACCATTCGGGTTTTTGGCGATATAGTCTTGGTGGTACTCTTCGGCGGGATAAAACGTGTCTAATGATTTTATTGTTGTGGTAATCGCACCATAACCCTGTTGGGTTAATGCTTGTTGGTAATGCTCAGTTAAAGATTGCGCTGTTTGTGCATGCTCAGGCTGAGAATATAAAATGGTCGAGCGATATTGCGTACCAATATCATTACCTTGGCCGTTGGCTTGAGTCGGATTATGCATTTCGTAAAAAGCAATGATCAAATCTTGGACACTGATCAGCATCGGATTAAAGCTAACTTGAATCACTTCAGCGTAATTATCAGGATTAAAACGCTGTTTGGCTTGAGTAATATTGCGATAGGTTGCATCGAATCCTCGTCCGTCAGCATAACCTGATACGACATCAATGACCCCTGGCAGCGCGGCGAAATTTTTCTCTGCGCCCCAAAAACAGCCTAAACCGAATACAATTTTTTCAGATTTAACGGTTTTAGGTAATTCAGCGCTATCGACTAATGCGCGCATCTTATCTGCATTGGCGCTGTTATTCGCGCCCTCTGTACTATTCATTGGCACAAACGCAAATATAGGAACATTGTTGGGGTTCAATTTATCCCAATTTAAGGATACGCCTGTCACGACTATTACGCTGATGATCACGAACCAAGAAAATTTTGACATAGTATGACTCCAGAGAATAAGGGGGTTGAGTAATAGATAGACCTGTAATATACGTATTTTCTTTCATTGCAGGTCAATTAATATTATGTATAACCTTACATGCAGACTATTAAAATGGGCTAAATACCACTATGCTATGCATCTCGAATTACAACGTTAAAAAATAACGCATTAAAAAATAACAAAGGTATAGCACTGCTCATACCATACAAAGGAAATATTATGATCATACCAATTACGGGTTTTTACGTCAGTATTGCAGGACTTATTTTACTGTATTTATCGTTCTTAGTTGTGCAAGTGCGTATTCGTGATAAAGAGATTATCTCAGACGGTAAAGACAGCAATCCTATCTTGTTTAGGAATGTACGTATGTTTGGTAATTTTGTTGAATATACGCCTATCGCGTTATTATTACTAGCGGTTGCCGAACTCAATGATGTGCATGAATACGTGTTACACGGTAGTGCGATGTTATTAATATTTGGCCGTTTAGCTCATGCTTATGGTATTCGTCATTTTGCGGGTGAAAATTGGCAGCGTATGATTGGCATGATTGCTACATATTTATCTATACTCGTTTTGTCTTTGTGTAATTTGTATTTGTTGTACTAATCGAATTCAAATAGTGAACCTAAAAAAAAGGCAGCTCACCAGCTGCCTTTATCACACACATAGGTTGGAGATTTGTAACTAGTTTTCGAGTAAACGAGAACCTATTTCAATCTTACGAGGTTTTTTAGCCTCGGGGATAATGCGTTCTAAATCAATGTTTAATAAGCCATTCTGCATATCGGCATTCAGTACTTTGACATGATCGCCAAGCTGGAATTTACGTTCAAAGTTTCGTTCAGAAATCCCTTTGTGTAAATATTGTTTCGCGGATTCGTTAGTACTATTGTCAGTATTAACGGTAGGTTTATTCCCGCTGACTACCAGTGTGTTTTCTTGTACTACAATCTCAACATCGGATTCACTGAAGCCGGCGATTGCCATGGTAATACGGTATTTGTCTTCGCTCACCAACTCAATGTTGTATGGCGGATAAGTGGTTTGTTTTTCATTCTTGGCTGCGGCATCTAGCATAGAAGCAAGGTGGTCAGAACCAATGAAAGAACGGTAAAGTGGAGATAGATCGATAGTACGCATAGTCATATCCTAATAAATTTAAGCAATATGTTAATTTAAGTGCCCCGATAATTTGGCGGCGGTTGTATCGGCCTCTATTGAGCACCGATAAAATAGATATAGGACTGACTAAACGCTTTTCAAGTGATAAAAATAAAAAAAGTGAATTTTATTTGTGACGCTCGCGTAAAACGCCGACGACATCTTGCATCGATAAACCTGATGCTTGTAAGAGTACTAATAAGTGGTACATCAAATCAGCAGACTCATTTTTTAACTCATCTAAATCAGCAACAGTCGCCGCCAATGCTGTTTCAACACCTTCTTCACCCACTTTTTGCGCCATACGTTTAATGCCACTCGCGTATAAATGAGCCGTGTAGCTCGATTTCGGATCGGCACCTTTACGTGAAGCGATGAGTTTTTCGAGATCAGCGATAAAGGTATAATCGCTCTGTCCATTATCAAACCAACACGCTTCTGCACCTGTATGGCAAGTAGGGCCATTAGGATGGGCTAGTACTAACAAGCTGTCATGATCGCAATCACTTTCTATTTGGACTAAATTTAAGGTGTTACCAGAGGTTTCGCCTTTGGTCCATAAACGTTGTTTGGAGCGACTAAAGAAGGTCACATGTCCAGTCTCTAATGTGTGCGATAGTGCTGCTTGATCCATGTAACCTTGCATAAGGACTTTGCCAGTGATGGCATCTTGAACAATAGCTGGAACCAGGTTATCCATTTTTGCCCAAGCAACTTGAGCGGTGTTTTCGGTGGTAATGATCATACAGTTCTCATACAAATAGTTTCGTTATGCAAATACGTTTTCAATTCAGCAATATTGATAATCGCTTTGTGAAATACTGATGCAGCTAATGCGCCATCAACGTCGGCTTCTTTAAATACATCTGCAAAATGGTGGATTTTACCCGCACCACCTGATGCGATTAGAGGAACATGGCAAATTTTGCGAATCGCTCTAAGTTGCGTCAGATCATATCCTTGACGCACGCCATCTTGGTTCATGCAGTTTAAGACAATTTCACCCGCGCCTCGTTTTTGTACTTCTGTTACCCAATCTGCTGTTTCCCAACTCGTTTGTTGGGTGCGAGTTTCATCACCAGTAAATTGGTAGACTTCATACTTGCCGCTGGCTTCATTAAAATGACTATCAATACCAATAACAATACATTGTTGGCCGTATGCATCATGTAATTGTGTAATCAGATCAGGGTTAGCAAGCGCAGGGGAGTTGATGGATATTTTATCCGCGCCCATTGCTAATATTTTACCTGCATCTTCCACCGACTTGATACCGCCTGCAACACAAAATGGAATATCAATGACTTGGGCGATACGTTCTACCCAGCTTTTATCAACAACTCGCGCATCACTGGACGCAGTGATGTCATAAAACACCAATTCATCAGCGCCAGCTTCAGCATACTGTTGTGCAAGTGGCACAATGTCGCCAATGATTTCATGGTTACGGAATTTGACGCCTTTGACGACTTTACCATCGCGGACATCTAAACAGGGAATAATACGTCTTGCTAACATAATTTCTCTAAACAAACAGAATTAACCAAATTATATCCTATGCAAGATCCTAAGCAAAGGGTAATAGGCGTTATAGATTGTTTGATTTGTAT
>JAQXDG010000204.1 GCA_029251505.1 Glaciecola sp.
CCACTTTAGGTATTGATGTAGCCGCTCTAAGCGCGTTATGTATTGCGCTTGTGTCATATTCGCTTGCCATTGAGCGGAAAGGGCAAAGTCAGTTGGTTGTGTTTTAACAGGTGTATTAACGGATGGGTTAGCGAGTAGAGCTTGCATTAAACCAAACCCAAAGTGGGCGATGGCATTACTGCGTGAGTCAGCAACCCAATAATACTGTTTGCTAGACCGGTCATAAATAATGCTATGGAGATAAATCCCATAATGAAAGTCCGGTGTGTCATATTCGGCAGGATTATGTTGCGGTAGCACTTCTAGATAACGACCGGCATCATAACCAGCAAAGCCTGCCGAACCAATTAAAAAGGGTAATTGCTCGAATAATGATTGAAACTCACTTGGCAGTGAAGATTTGATTAAGTTAGCATCAGGCATAATGTGATCATGTAATTGACGCAGCGCAATGAATGGGTCGCGTTGTGTGAGAATTGAATCACGCACACTTTGGTTGATTTGCACACAATCTTCGGCTTCAGGCATGATCTTCAAGTCCGCTTGACCATTGGTCACTGAGTAAGTAGCAACGGGCGTAAACAACAAAATATCAAACTGGGCATCGCTGCCATGATTGTCTGTACTATCTAAAAAAAGGCTATTTGACAGGTGCGCAACCGCGCTAAATAGACGATCCGGTGCTATATGGGCAAACTCATCAAGTGTTTTTATTGTTATTAGGGACATTTGACACCAAAGTTGTAAGGTTAGGTCTTTTGTTGTGCTACAACACGAGGTACTATTATAAGCTAATTATTAACTAGAGATCATGTAGTTAGGATCACTTAATTTACGGAGTCGGCATGACAGTCATTCGCCAACAAGATTTTATCGATAGTATCGAAGATGCATTACAGTTTATTTCTTATTACCACCCCTTAGATTATGTCAAAGCGGTAGAAGCAGCATACAATCGTGAAGAGAGCCAAGCCGCGAAAGATGCAATGGCACAGATCCTAATCAATTCACGGATGTCAGCCGAAGGTAAGCGCCCATTATGTCAAGATACGGGTATCGTTACCTGTTTTGTTAAAATTGGTATGCAAGTCCAGTTTGATAAACATGATCTAACCGTACAAGAAATGGTCGATGAAGGCACTCGTCGTGCTTACCTTAATCCGGATAACCCATTACGTGCATCCATCGTATCTGATCCTGCTGGGGCACGGATCAACACCAAAGATAATACTCCTGCTGTCGTGCATATCGATATGGTTGCAGGCGATAAGATTGAAGTGATGATTGCAGCCAAAGGCGGCGGTAGTGAAAACAAATCCAAAATGGTCATGTTAAACCCATCTGATGATATTGCTGAGTGGGTGGTTAAAACCTTACCGACTATGGGTGCTGGCTGGTGTCCACCTGGTATGTTGGGTATAGGTATTGGTGGTACTGCTGAAAAAGCAGGGGTATTAGCCAAAGAAAGTTTAATGGATCCGGTCGATATTCAAGAACTCATTGCCCGTGGCCCAGAAACAACCGAAGAAAAGCTCCGCGTTGATATTTATCATAAAGTCAATGCATTAGGTATAGGCGCACAGGGTTTAGGTGGATTAACGACGGTTGTCGATATTAAAATTAAATCCATGCCGACTCACGCAGCCTCAAAGCCGGTGGTCATGATCCCAAATTGTGCAGCTACACGTCATGCGCATTTTTATCTTGATGGTTCAGGTCCTGCGGAACTTAAAGCACCGAAACTAGAAGATTGGCCAAAAATCACATGGGAAGTCGGCGCAGATACTCGCCGGGTCAATATGGATGAGCTGACCAAAGAATCTATTTTGGATTGGAAAGTGGGTGAGACGGTATTGCTATCAGGCAAAATGTTGACTGGACGTGATGCGGCGCATAAACGTATTCAAACCATGCTACAAAACGGCGAAGGCTTACCTGAAGGTGTCGATCTGACTAACCGCTTTATTTATTATGTTGGGCCGGTGGACGCAGTGGGTAATGAAGTCGTTGGCCCAGCAGGACCAACAACAGCCACGCGCATGGATAAATTTACCGATATGATGCTAGAGCAAACAGGCTTATTAGGCATGATTGGTAAAGCGGAGCGTGGTCCTGAGACAGTGAAAAGCATTGCTAAACACAAGTCGGTGTATTTAATGGCTGTGGGCGGTGCTGCATACTTAGTATCCAAAGCAATTAAAAAAGCACGCGTCGTGGCGTTTGAAGATTTAGGTATGGAAGCGATTTATGAGTTTGAAGTCGAAGATATGCCTGTGACTGTTGCTGTGGATTCAAATGGTAACAATGCCCATGAAACTGGCCCTGCTATTTGGAAAGCAAACATTGCAGATTTAGATGCTGCTTTAAACGTTAAGCCAAAAGCTAAATAAAAGCAGTTAGTTATATAAATAATCTGTATTTATATACAGTGCTTTGATATATTACAAAACGTCGCACTTGCGGCGTTTTTTATTTATAGGCGAAGCGATGACGAATTCAATGCAACTTATCACTCAGTGGCTCATTGACAATTTATGGTGGGCATTAGGTGCGTTAACGATATCGGTCACATTAGTTACCTACGTGATCACGACTCAGCGTTTATCTGCGCGCTATACCGCACAACTTGCGAGTCTCAAAGATACACTTGCACAAGCGCATGAACACAACACCGAATACCAAATTGCCAATGGTGCGCTCAGTGCCTCATTACAGGCTCTACAGCAATCATCTAAAGAAAAAATGGCGCTGATGCAACAAGCAGAGCAACAACTTTCAGATAAATTTGAACGTTTAGCAAATAAAATATTCGAAGAAAAGAGCGTTAAATTTAACTCAGTGAATCAACATAGTATGCATAATGTGGTTCAGCCATTACAAATTAAACTCGACGAGTTTAAACAACAAATTGCCCAGCAATCCAGACATGAAGGCTTGGAGCGTGCCGCATTAAAACAAGAGATCAATAGCCTTAAAGCCCTTAACGAAACCATCAACGCCCAAGCGTTAGCCCTAACACAAGCATTAAAAGGGGATAACAAACAACAAGGAAATTGGGGCGAGGTGGTCTTAGAGTCGATTTTATCTAATTGTGGGTTACAAGAAGGACAGGAATTTATCCGTCAAGCGGCATTGCGCGATGAGGATGGTCGCTTATATCAACCCGATATTGTGGTCAATTTACCGAATAAAAAATCCGTCATTATTGATGCGAAGGTATCATTAACCGCCTATGAGCGTTTATTTAAAGCCGATAATGAAGCAGAAGAACGGATACAACTCAATTTACATCTACAATCTATTCGACAACACGTTAAAGGCTTGTCTCAAAAAGACTATAGCAGGTTGTATGGGATCCATTCGTTAGATTATGTCTTATTGTTTTTAGCGTCAGAGGCTGCGTTTCAGGCAGCGATAAATGAAGATCCAAATTTGATTAATGATGCGCTTCAGCAAAATATCATGTTAGTCAGCCCGAGTAATTTAATGATTGCTCTCAAAACAATCAACAATATATGGCAAACTGAGAAACGGATTAATATGTCCCATGAAATTGCAGAGCAAGCCAGTAAACTGCATAGCAAATTAGCGGGGTATGTTGAAGAGATGGAAAAAGTCGGCAAACAACTTAATGTGGCACAAAATACCTATGATACTGCGATGAAAAAGCTATCAACGGGGCGAGGTTCTATTGTGAGTATGGGCAATCGATTACAAGAAATGGGTGTGAAAACCCAGAAAACGTTACCAAGTGAGCAGTAACGTCATGGCTCTTATTGAGCTTCCTCAATCGCGTAGCTAGTAGTAATTGCGACAGTTTCATGCAGCATTAACATAACAGAACAATATTTTTCAGTTGATAACTGTACGGCACGAGCCAAGTGTTTTTCGTTTAATCCTTTCCCCGTCACTACATAGTGAGCATGGATCTTGGTAAATATACGAGGTGGGCTAGGCGCACGCTCAGCGGTGACTTCACAATAGCATCCTGTAAAGTCCTGTCGTGCTTTTTTCATGATCTCTACCACATCGACAGAAGAACATGCGCCAACTGACATCAACACGGCTTGCATCGGTGATAGACCTTGTTTGTTACCATCCAAATGACAAGTTTCACCTGTGTCCATTGCACAATCAAACCCTAAATCACCGGTCCATTTTACTGTTGCTTGCATGTCTTACCCCTTTGATATTAATTTAATGGCATCTTTTGTTAATGATATTTGTTTATTTTTAAACAGGGTGCCAATCGCTTTTTTGTATGCGCTTTTTGATACCTTGAATTTATAAGAAATATCTTCAGGGCTACTTTTATCTGTTAATGTGGAAATCCCACCATGTGCTTCCAAGTCAGCAATGATTTGTTGTTGCAAGTTTAAGCGACTGTTTGGATTATCTTGTAATTGAGTAATATCGATTTTATCATCCGATCGGATCGTTTTAACCCAAGCAGAAAACTCAGAACCGATTTTATGTTTATCTAATGCTTGGTCGTTGAATAACACACCTAAATACTGTTGATTGATGAGGACCTTGTAACCCATATTTGTTTCGTCCCATACCATACAATCCACTTTTTGACCGGCGCTGAGTGTTGCGTAGGGATCGGTTTCAGCAAAGAAACGATGTAATTTGGTCGCACCGAGGACGCGTTGACTGTCTTCTTCATAGAAAACATGAACAAGATACGACATACCAATCACGACAAGGGCTTGCAAATACTTGCTAGGGACTAATAAGTCTTGCTCTAACCCCCAATCAAAAAATGCGCCAAAATCAGTCATCCCTTTGGCTTGTAGTAATACTGTCATGCCGGTCACTGCTTTAGGATGTTTGGTTGTTGCAACACATTGTTGTTGCTTATCAATATACACAAACGCCTCAAGTGTATCGCCTTCTGATAATATCGATTCGGCATAGGGAAGAAACGCATACGTGATGAATTCATCATCGGCAATGGATGCATCTTGTGCAATACAGGTATAGCCGTCATGTAAGACTTCGTGAATAACAAGTGTATTTATTTGACCAATTTTAAGCATAGTGACTGACAAGTAATTAATAACATATTACTATCATACAGCATTGGATGTTAAAGGCGTATATATGAAATTAAATTGTGATTTAGGTGAAAGCTACGGGCATTATCAAGTACCTGTTGATGAGGCTATTATGCCATTTTTACATCTAGCTAATATTGCCTGCGGTTTTCATGGTGGTGATCCATTGCACATAAAACATGCAATCGCATTAGCCAAAGCTCATCAAGTCACGATCGGTGCACATCCGAGTTATCCTGATTTACAGGGGTTTGGGCGCAGACATATGGTGATACCTGAAACAGAACTAGGTGCCATATTGCAATACCAAGTTGGGATGATGCACGCGATGTGTCAATTTGCTGGAACTCGGTGTGAGTACGTAAAGCCCCACGGCGCTTGGTATCATGACATTGTTGCTAACCCTTTAGTCCGTCTTGCGACGTTTCAAGCGCTGCAAGAGATGCAGTTAAACTTGCCCATAATGCTGCCCGCTACCTGTGATATATCGGCATTGTTGCACGATGCCAATCAGTTCGGCATTACCATTTGGTTTGAAGTGTTTGCCGATCGTGCTTATTTAGATAATGGAACGCTTGCGCCCCGAGGCATTGCTGGAGCGGTATTAAGTGAAGAGGCCTCATTAGCGCAAGCCAAAAGTCTGATCCAGCAACAGCAAGTGGTAACTATGTCAGGCAACATTATTTCGCTGCATGCCGATACATTATGTGTCCACTCGGATACACCTGCTGCAGTTGCGTTGGTACAACACATTGCCAAAATGATGGCTCCGGTGTCTGAATAAACGATGACACATCTTGTGAAACAGAAGATCGTTGTACAGTGGGTCACCCCTACGACATTACATTGTGAATTTGGTGAGTTAGATTGCACGGTGAATAAAGCGCTGTTAATTGGTCGGTGTCGCTTATATTTGTATGAGCATATGGCGATAAAATTAGCTGATATCGTCCCAGGTTTTAATGAATTATTAGTGCAGTTTATACCTTCTGAGATTGATTATTTTGCAGATTTACATCAAGTAGAGCGTTTGCTCAAGCAATATGCCATGGATTCGTCTGCTACAACATCAAATACTGCATCAGTTTCAACACAAGGCACTGGTAAAAGAGGGATCACTCACATTCCTGTTGATTTTGGGATGGACTATGACTTAGTCGATGTGGCACAACGTTTAACGTTATCTCGGACTGATTTGATCGCACAGTTTTGTGCGATTGAGTTTAGTGTGATCCTCAATGGCTTTATGCCGGGTTTTATTTATTTGTCAGGCTTACCTGATAAGTTTCACTTACCTCGTTTAGCGACACCGCGCTTAAAAGTTCCTGCAGGTGCCGTTGCTATTGCGGATGCCTACTGCGGGATTTATCCGCAGTGTTCACCCGGTGGATGGCATATATTAGGGGTAACTGAACATGTATTATTTGATATTGAGCGGTCGACACCAGCAAGTTTTGTAACGGGAGACATCATTCAATTTTATCCCCTCACGCCTGTTATGCCTGTCATTACTCCTATTCTGACCGCTAAGATTGCGCCTAAGATTACGTCTAGTAAGGAGGCCTCGAGTGATTGAATGTACGCTAACCCAATACCCGATTTTTATTATTGATGGCGGTAGGCGCCATGCCGGGGCTTCTGGTGTGAGTGAATCAGGCCCGATGGACAGGACTGCATTTCGCTTAGCGAATCAATTGTTACATCAAGACGTTTACACCAGTGCACTTGAGGTAATGGGGGAATGTCGTTTTGTTGCGCATACGTCCATGAGCATCGCTATAACTGGCGGTAACGCGACAATTACTCTTGCGACGACTCTCAATAATACCTTGAGCACATGCAGTTATAAACCTGACCAAGTCATCAACCTCATTGCTGGTGATAAGTTTAGTATTGGGCGTTTGCAGCAAGGAATGCGTTTAGTGGTTGGGATCGCTGGTGGGATAGATGTACCACTATTTTTTGACTCTCGTTGCGGTATTATGCGCGAAAAATTTGGTGGTTTAGGGCAGGGGAAACCTATCTTAAGTGGTGATAGGTTTGCCATTGGCTGTTATCAACCAGTTAGTCATGAAGGTGAAATGCCATCGGATTATTCAAATCAGTCATCTGAATATCAACCTATTATATCCCCAAGTACCGGTATTGCGGGCGTGACGGAAATTGATTTTGTGCCTAATTATCAACATGCGCAATTTTCTTTATATGCGCGATATCTTTTTACAAGTCAGTTAATGCAAGTATCACAACAATCCAATCGTATGGGGTTGCGCATTCACTCAAACCAAGCGATACCTAGTATCGTTAAACATGAATCGCAAGCATTAGCCTTAGGCGTGGTGCAGATCCCTCCCAATGGACAACCGATTGTGATGGGGCCGGATAGACAAACTCATGGTGGTTATCCTGTTATAGGAACCGTTCCTGAATATGCATTAGATAAATTAGTGCAGCTGACGCCGAATGAGTCGTTTACATTCGTGCCAGTAAATATTGAAATGGCTATTGCCAAGTATTGGATGAATTTACGCTAAGACACAAAAGGAGTGTTACGAGTCAGCATCACAGTTTTCATCATTACATTCACCATACATATATAAAGAATGGTGAGTAAGTTTCATGTTGTTTTGTTCTGCAACTTCAAGCTGACGACGTTCGATGACGGGATCTTCAAATTCAACCACTTTGCCACAACGCAAACACACCAAATGGTCATGGTGTTCTTTATGACTAATTTCAAACACTGATTTACCACCTTCAAAATGGTGGCGGATCAAAATGCCAGCATCATCAAACTGGTTCAATACTCGATATACAGTAGCTAAACCGATATCTTCGTCTTGCTCTAGCAAAATTTTATAGACGTCTTCTGCACTGATATGTTGGTTGTTGGGTTGCTGTAATATTTCAAGGATCTTAAGGCGAGGTAGCGTGACTTTGAGGCCCGCTTTTTTGAGTTCTTTGTTCTGATCCATATTATTATTATCGCATGCAGTGTCAAAAGATGAGACTAGTATAATATGGCTAGTGTAAATATAAACCCCTTTTATACAAAATAGTTACAAAAGGGGAATAAGTATTACATTGAGAGAGGTTTAAGCGATGCTTGCGTTATGATAACTCGGCGAGGCACATCTCTTCTTTTATTTGTTCACACCATGCATTCACACGTTCTTCTGTTAGCTCTGGTTGACGATCTTCATCAATCCCCAAACCAACAAAATGATCATCATCAGCCATGCCTTTAGATGCTTCAAAATCATAGCCTTCAGTCGACCATTTACCGATTAAAATTGCACCACGTGCTTCAACAATATCTCGGACCATACCCATTGCATCTAAGAAATACTCAGCATAGTCTTCTTGATCGCCACAACCGAATATGGCAACCAGTTTGTCATTAAAATCGACTTCTTCAAGTTCAGGAAAAAAATCATCCCAATCACACTGCGCTTCACCATAGTACCAAGTAGGGATCCCAAACAATAAGAGATCGAATTCAGCTATTTCTTCTTTGGTACTTTTGGCAATATCATGCACATCAATGAGTGATTTACCTAATTGCTTTTGGATCATTTTCGCGATGTGTTCGGTGTTACCTGTATCGCTACCAAAAAATAAACCCACACTTGCCATGTTATTTCCTCGCTTAATTGATGCCACTAGCTTGCCAAAATAATTGAATCAGTCCTTTGGCCACAAAACCCATTGCGCCTAACAGTAACACCCCATAAGCGATAAAACGACCAGACTTTGGTACATCATTTTTACTTAATACATCATGAATAGCATATCCCATTAAAATAAATAAGATAAATAAACCGATATTGAGTGCGATGGATTCAATGAGTTCGTAGTGCTGAGCTAACATCTATAGTTGTAATCAAAATTTGTATAAGGCTAATTGTATCATAGGGCGATAATAAAACGCATTCATTGCTGACATTAACTGTAAAGTTCTTTGTCCTAAATCAAATGCTTTAAGATAAATTGTTCTACGATGCGGTTAAACGCGAGTGGTTTTTGGGCATGTAACCAATGACCTGTCCCTGCGATGATTTTGGATGTCGCATGTGGAAATAACTGCAAAATAACGGATTGATGCTCACGCGTAATATAATCAGAGTCCTGACCTTTAATAAATAATGTCGGGCCTTGATATTGTGTCGTAAATTCGGGCCATGCAATGAGTAATTCATAATCACGAGTCAGCAGTTGATGGTTGAAGCGCCAACGCCAAGTGCCGGTGTTGTCTTTATATAAACTTTTTAATAAAAACTGCTTAGTGCCTTCTTCTTCAAGGAGCTCATCAAATTGAGCTTTGACTTCACCGCGTTGCGTGATTCTGGATAAATCCACATGATTAAGGGCGTGTAATACAGCTTGATGGCGATGTGGGTAATTAACGGGGGCAATATCCGCAACACATATAGAGGTGACAAGCTCTGGGTGTGTCAGCGCGATATGCATGCTCATCTTGCCGCCAAGAGAGTGACCGATAAAATGTGCAGACGTTATATTATGGTGGGCGAGTGTCGTTACAATCATTGTACAATAATCAGAAAAACTAAAGCCGTCAGTCCATGGTGATTGTCCATGATCAGGTAAATCAATTTGAATAACATTGCAATGCGAGGCGAGGGCGCGTGCTAGGATGTTGAGATTATCCCCGCTACCAAACAACCCGTGGATCAAAACAGCCCAAGGCAAGTCATTGCCTTGGGCTGTGATTTGAGCATTACAGAGCATTAAACAGCAAAATCTTCTAGCGACTTGCCATTTGCTAATGCTTGGGTAAAGACAACTGGCATACGACCGATACCGGTCCAACTGGTTGTGTCACTGTTGACGGTAATTGCGTATTTAACTGGACGCTTAGCACCGCGCTTACGCGTACGCTTAGGCTTATCAGCGACAAGACTGCTATCGAAATCTGAAATATCTAATCCAGCTTCTAACATTTGCTTTTTAATGGCTTCAATTTGTGCAATTTTAGCTTGGTTATCAGCTTCGTATTGAGCTTGTTTCTCTTTACGCTTTTCAATTACTAATGCTAATTTTTCTTGAGCATAAAATAATTCATCTAAAGATAAATCTTTGGTTGCGCCTTGTAGGCGACGAGCGTGTAACAGAATATCTGAGAATTCACTCATAAACGGTTTCCTTTAAATAATTTGATTTAATTTATAATTCTTACTCTAACACTACTATTATAAGCACTAACTTAATTAAATATAAAATATTTTTTTACATATTTGGATAATTAGGGCCTCCGCTCCCCTCAGGAACGCACCATTGTATGTTTTGACTGGGTTCTTTTATATCGCATGTCTTACAGTGAATACAATTTTGAGCATTAATTTTAAATTGAGGTTCGCCGTGTTCATTATTAACTATTTCGTATACTCCAGCAGGGCAGTAACGCTGTGCTGGTTCATTAAAGCTGTGTAAATTCAACGTTATAGGTAGTTCTTGGTCGATAAGCTGCAAGTGACATGGCTGATCTTCTTCATGATTAGTATTCGACAAAAACACTGAGCTAAGTTTATCGAAACTAATTTTGTTATCGTATTTAGGATATTCAATAACCGGACAATCGTTACTTAATTTCATTTGCGTATGATCGGCATGATGATCGTATAAATTAATTGGCATTTTGCCATTTAAAAAGTTCTGATCGAAGGTATTATAGGCACCACCTATAAAATTACCCCATTTATGTATAGCCGGCCCAAAGTTGCGTGAGCGGTACAGTTCATCATATAACCAAGACTGTTCTAACAGTGATTTAAAATTAGGTAAATCGCCAACTTCATCCTTTAGTATAGAATATATACTTTCAGCGGCAAGCATGCCGGATTTCATTGCCGTATGATTTCCTTTTATTTTTGCGAAATTTAAGGTGCCTGCTTCACAGCCAACTAAAATACCTCCAGGCATCGTCATTTTAGGTAATGAATGATAACCCCCTTTAGCGATGGCACGCGCACCGTAACTTACTCGTTTTCCGCCGGTAAGGTATTGCGCTATTTTAGGATGATGTTTTAAACGTTGAAATTCATCAAATGGACTTAAATGTGGATTGCTATAATTTAAATCGACAATCAACCCGAGTAATACTTGATTATTCTCAGCATGATATAAATAACTACCCCCTGTCGCATCATCCAAAGGCCAACCGGCAGTATGTACCACTAAACCTTCTTGGTGTAATTGTGGATCAATATCCCAAATTTCTTTAAAACCTATTGCGTAATGCTGTGGTGTAGAATCACGATCTAGATTAAATTCTTGAATGAGTTGCTTGCCTAAGTGACCACGACATCCTTCTGCAAATATCGTGTATTTAGCGCGCAGCTCCATACCGGGCATGTAGCCGTCTTTGTGAGTACCGTCTGCCGCAATGCCCATATCACCAGTGATGATTCCTTTAACGACGCCGTCTTCGATGATTGTCTGCGCTGCTGCAAAGCCAGGAAATATTTCGACACCGAGTTGTTCAGCTTGCGTTGCTAACCAACGTGTCACGTTTGCCATAGAAACAATATAGTTGCCCTCATTATGCATCGTTTTAGGCGTCATTATATTGGGAAGTTTGATGCTTTTTTGGTCACTCGTTAAGTAATATATTTCGTCTTTAGTGACTTGTGTTGTTATCGGTGCATTTAACTCTTTCCAGTTTGGCAGTAGCTCATCCAGAGCGCGCGTTTCAAACACTGCACCAGATAAAATATGCGCCCCAACTTCTGAGCCTTTTTCGACAACACACACCATTAGTTCTTGATTTGCAGCTTGCGCTAACTGCATTAAACGGATGGCAGATGATAATCCAGCAGGACCGGCACCAACGATGACAACATCAAATTCCATGGATTCTCTTTCCACATTCCACCTCTTTAAATATGAGTGATACACAGTTATAACAAATTCAAATAATCATAGAGTTAATAACAGTGTAAATTAGACACATTGAACAATTATGCATAATGTTAATGGTAACTTGTATTATATTAACATTAACACTAATTTTGCACGTAACACAAATGAGGTAGATATGAAAATTCTAGTCCCTGTTAAACGGGCGATTGACTATAATGTCAAAGTGAAAGTCAAAGCTGACGAATCCAATGTGGATCTTGCAAACGTTAAAATGTCGATTAATCCATTTTGTGAAATCGCCGTTGAAGAAGCTATCCGCTTAAAAGAATCGGGCATTGCTACAGAAATTGTCGTGGTATCAATTGGCACGCTTGCTTGTGTTGAGCAAATTCGTACAGCCTTAGCACTAGGTGCGGATCGTGGTGTACATATTCAGACTGACGCTGAGTTAGATTCATTACAAATTGCGAAGCTGTTAAAAACTGTCGTTGATAAAGAATCCCCTGATTTGGTGATTTTGGGTAAACAAGCCATAGATTCAGATAATAACCAAACCGGTCAAATGCTTGCTGCGTTAACCAACATGGGACAAGGCACATTTGCTTCTAAGGTCGCGGTTGCTGATGGGCAGGTTGCCGTTACGCGTGAAATTGACGGCGGCTTACAAACAGTATCGCTAACTTTACCTGCGATTGTTACAACGGATTTGCGCTTAAATGAACCGCGTTATGCTTCGCTACCAAACATAATGAAGGCCAAACGCAAGCCAATTGAAACTATCGATGCCGATATGTTAGGGGTAAATTTAACGTCTAATGTATCGTTACTAAAAGTTAGCGCGCCAGCACAACGCAGTGGTGGCGTAAAAGTCGCCGATGTTGCAGAACTTGTTGCAAAATTAAAAACAGAAGCAAAGGTGATTTCATGAGTATTTTAATCTATGCCGAACATGATAATAAAGAACTTAAATCAGAAACGGCTAAACTCGTTCATGCCGCAAGTCAAATAGGCGAAGATATTGATGTGTTGGTTGCTGGACATGATTGTGCCGCAGTCGCACAAGCTGCTGCGAATATTAGCGGTGTTAGTCGAGTCCTTGTGGCTGATGCAAGTTGCTACGAATATCAATTAGCTGAAAACATATCTGGTTTAGTGGTTGAGCTAGCCGATGGTTATTCACATATATTAGCGGCTGCGACAACAACAGGTAAAAACTTTATGCCTCGAGTTGCAGCACTTAAAGATGTTGCACAAATTTCTGATATCATTGCTGTTGAATCTGCTGATACGTTTGTCCGTCCAATTTATGCCGGTAATGCCATAGCGACGGTGCAGTCCAGTGATCAGTTAAAAGTCATGACGGTGCGTGCATCGGCATTTGATTCTGCGACATTAGGGAATGCCGCACCCATTGAGGCGTTAACTCAAGCGCATGATGCGGGTTTATCCAGTTTTGTTAGTGCCGAGTTAACCGTTTCAGAGCGTCCAGAATTAACGGCTGCAAGTGTCATCATTTCAGGCGGTCGTGGTATGCAAAATGGAGATAATTTTGCCTTGCTCAATGGTATTGCCGATAAGTTAGGCGCTGCGATTGGTGCATCTCGTGCTGCGGTTGATGCCGGATTTGTACCAAATGATATGCAAGTCGGGCAGACCGGTAAAATTGTTGCTCCGCAGTTATATATCGCGGTCGGGATCAGTGGCGCAATCCAGCATTTAGCCGGAATGAAAGACTCAAAGGTGATTGTGGCTATCAACAAAGATGAAGAAGCGCCGATATTCCAAGTCGCTGATTATGGCTTGGTCGGGGATTTGTTTGATATTCTGCCTCAGTTAGAAGCTGCGCTGTAATTTAGACGCTGCGCTGAAACTTTCAACATAAAGTAAAAACAAAGAAACCCGTGCTTACAACACGTTGACCCTATTGGGTTAATGCGTTACAAGCACGGGTTTACATATATCAGTTGCTAATTAAACCGCAATGACTGAGTTTTCTTCAAACGTTAATTCATTCGGTAGATACTCGTCAGCCTGCCAATCATTTTCCCAAGTCGTGTCATTAATTAAATAACGAAACGCATACTTGTGGTTCGCAGGAAGATTAATGGTCTGTGTAAAATCACCTGATTTTAAACGACGCATAGGGGATACATCAGTTGCCCAGTCATTAAACTCACCAATTAATTTTACTTGTTCTGCATTACCAGCTTGCTCAGCAGTGACTTTGAATGTGACTTTACATTCAGGTTTTGATTTTAAGTAGGTTTTTTTAAAAGGCATAATGGCAAACGTTCCTGTTTAGTTAATGTTGTCTTATTAAAAGTGTTATAAAAGTACGGTTGAAGTATGTTTATTGAGCGATTTTAACGTATTTATCGCCGTGTACAAGATATTTCGTAATTTAATTACATAATTTATCTCATTGAAACATTTGCTAACAAACCTTTAACGAAGAAAAGTATCTAATACTAACAACTTTAGTAGAAACCCAATAAAATGGGAAAATAATAAAATTGTATATTTTGAGAATAAACTACATGAAAGCATTACGATCTGTTGGCCTACCTTTCATTATAGTCATCGTCGCTGTGGTCGTCACAGTTATTTTGACGTTGAATAAACCCAAGCCTGAGAAAAAAGCAATCGAAGAAAAAACATTCTTAGTCGAAGTTCAACCCGTTACTATTTCTGATGTCACTTATTCAGTACGTTCACAAGGTAATGTATTGCCTAAAATTGAAAGTGCGTTATCTGCTCAAGTGAGTGGTCGAATAGAATCGGTTTCTGATATTTTTGTTAATGGCGGGATGTTTGCAGAAGGTGACGAGTTAGTAGTATTAGAAAATGCGGACAAAGTTACCGATGTTAAATTGGCCAAAGCTGAAGTGCTCCGAGCTCAGGCCTCGTATCAAGAAGAATTAGCACGCGGTAAAGTGGCGGAAAAAGAATGGCGCACTATTAGTAACTCTACTCCTACCGATTTAAGTTTACGTAAACCACAATTAGCTCGTGAAGAAGCTTCTTTGCAAGCAGCACAGGCTAATTTAGAACGTGCACAACGTAACTTAGCTCGCACAGTAATTACCGCGCCTTATGACGGCATAGTGCAAAAGAAACACGTGGATATTGGTCAGTTTGTCGGTATTGGGACTGTTTTAGCTGACATTGCAGCAACGGCGAAAGCTGAAGTACGTTTACCCTTAACCGACGGTGATTTGGCCTATCTTAATCTCGATGCAACCGGAGAAGGGAGTGTCGTGTTGACCGGTCGAGTGGGCGGCAGAAGCGAACAATGGTTAGCGAAGCTCACACGTGATGAAGGGGTGATGAACATGCAAAGTCGTGTGATTTATGCCATTGCAGAAGTGAATGATCCCTATCGTCGTGATCCGCAAACCCAGCACAATATGTTACGTTTTGGTAGTTTTGTGAATGCAGATATTACCGGGGCTACTGCTAGTAACATTGTGGTCTTACCGCGAAATCTAGTTCGTCTTGACGGCACGGTTATTACTGTCACGGAAGATCGTAAAATATTGATTAAAGATGTTGAAGTACAGCGTGCTGATGATGAACAAATCTATATTAGCGCCGGCTTGTCATCGGGCGATAACATCGCGGTGAGTTCAGTGCCTAACGCCTATGATGGGATGAAAGTTCGTTTGCCTGGTGATGTGGTAGAGACGGCACCTGAGGTTAAAGCTCAAGCTAAAGCCAAAGCCAAAGAGCAGACCGATGAGGAGAGCGAATAATGTCTGAAGAAATAGATACGCATAAAGGCGTGATTGCTTGGTTTGCACGTAACCATGTCGCTGCTAATCTTCTGATGTGGATTTTATTATTTGGCGGTGTGTTTGGTGTATTGACGATACACAAACAAGTGTTTCCGACATTTGAGTTTAATGTTATTTCCGTGCAGGTGCCTTATTTAGGCGCAGCGCCACAAGAAGTCGAAGAAGGGGTCGTACTTAAATTAGAAGAAGCCGTCAAAGATATTGAAGGTATTAAACGTTTAACCTCGCGTTCAGTAGAAGGTTTTGGGTCGTTAAGTATTGAAGTCGAAGATGATTATGATGTGCAGTTGTTGCTTGACGAAGTCAAAGTACAAGTCGATGCGATCCCATCCTTTCCGGCAAACACCGAAAAGCCCGTCGTTTTTCGTGTAAAAGCCCCGCAAGATGTGTTGTGGATCTCCACTTATGGTGATGCGTTAGAAAAAGAACTAAAAGAATTTGCCAATGGTTTACGTGATGATCTTGCCGGTTTAAATGGTGTGTCTGATGTACGTGTCGTGGGCGATCGCCCTTATGAAATTTCGATTGAAATATCAGAGGCAAAACTACAAGAATATAACTTAACCTTTACCGAACTCGTTTCAGCTGTTCGTCGTTCGTCTATCGATATTCCAGGTGGTGCAATCCGTTCTGATAATGGCGATATATTATTACGAGCAAAAGGCCAAGCGTATGACGCCTATGATTTTGCCATTATTGTATTGGTGACTCGTCAAGACGGAACACGTTTATTATTAGGGGATATTGCATTCATTAATGATGGTTTTGTTGAAGATAATTCATTAGCGTACTTTGATGGTAAGCCTGCTATTAGTATTCAAGTACGTGCGGTAGGTGATCAAAATGCTCTAGAAATCTCCAAAAGTGTGAATGAATTTTTAGATCAACAACGAGTGAATTTTCCGTCAAATATTCAAGCTGATACATGGGGTGATAGCTCATTTTATTTGGCTGACCGCCTGAACATGATGCTTAATAATATGGGCTTTGGTGCGTTACTGGTCTTTTTAGTGTTGTCATTATTTTTAAAAATCCGTCTCGCTTTTTGGGTGATCTGGGGATTGCCTGTGTGTTTCTTAGGAACGCTGGCAGTACTACCGATGGAGTTTTTAAGCGTATCGATTAATATGATCAGCCTGTTTGGCTTTATCTTGGTATTAGGTATCGTCGTGGATGATGCCATTATTATGGGGGAGTCGGCGTACACCGCAATGGATGAAGATGGTCATTCGGTAGATAATATTATTAAAGGGGTGAAGCGCGTAGCAATGCCTGCAACCTTTGGGGTATTAACTACGATAGCGGCTTTTTCACCGATGATGATGGTATCGGGAACCTTTGGTGTGATCTGGAAAACCATCGGTGGGGTGGTGATTGTCTGCTTGATATTCTCTTTGATTGAATCCAAATTAATTTTACCTGCGCATTTAGCGCACATGAAAGACAAACCTTACGATCCAAGCAAAGCTAATGCCTTGCAACGGTTCAGAGATTTCTTTGCCGAGGGTATTAAAGTATTTATTCGCAATACCTATATGCCATTTTTGGAAAAAGCCATTAAACATAGATACACCACATTGGCGAGTTTCCTTGCGGTGTTTATCTTAACCATTGGTTTGTTTTCAGGTGGGATTGTTAAGTTTGTATTTTTCCCAACCATTCCATCTGATTTTATGTTTGCCAACGTCGAGTTAGAGCAAGGTTCCTCATTAATTCAACGCGATAAAGCCATTAAAACGTTAATGCAGTCGCTCAAAGATATGGATAATCAACTTATTAATGAAACCGGCGAAGGGGCAGTGAAACATTCGATTGCGTTCAGCCAAGGTGCATTAGGTGGACAAGTATTTGTGGAGTTGTCCAAAGGTGAAGAACGTACCATTACAGACATCGAATTATATGATCGCTGGCGTGATGTTATTCCTGAAATTCCTGGCGTCAAAACCTTTAATATCGGCGCACCAGGCGGCCCTGGTGGTGGTTCAGATTTGTCGTTTGAGTTTAGTGGTAAAGACATTGATGAAATGCGTTTGGTTTCTGCCGAATTAAAAACGTTTTTAGAACAGTACGAAGGTGTATCAGATATTAATGATAGCTTTGCTAATGGTGCGGATGAAATTCGAATCAATATCAAACCATTAGGTGAAGCGTTAGGTTTGAGTTTATCAAGCTTAGCACAGCAAGTGAGATACGGTTTCTATGGCGCTGAAGCGCAGCGGATTCAACGTGATGATGAAGAAATTAAAGTCATGATCCGTTATCCCAAAGAACAACGTAACTCAATTGGTAATCTTGAAACCATGCGTATTCGGGCAGCTAATGGCGATGAAATTCCATTTGCGGAAGTGGCTGATATTGAAATTGGGCAAGGTTACACGTCGATAAATCGTGTTGATGGTAAGCGTTCGATTAGCGTGACGGCCAAAGTGAATCCTGATGTGATTGAGCCAAATACTATTTTGCGTGATGTGATGATGCAAGCTATCCCGCAGTACTTAAAACAATACCCTGGGGTATCATTTAAGTTGCAAGGGAACTCCAAAGAACAACAAGATGCAATCATGTCGCTAGGACAAGGTTTCTTGTTTGCGTTGTTTGCGATTTATGCGCTCTTAGCTATTCCACTTAAATCCTACTCACAACCTCTTATTATCATGTCTGTTATTCCGTTTGGGATCGTTGGCGCAATCATCGGGCACATGGTGTTAGGGCAATCAGTGAGTGTCTTATCTATCTGTGGGATCATTGCTTTGTCGGGTGTCGTGGTCAATGACAGCTTGATCATGGTGGATTTTGTTAACCGTGCTCGTTCTGAAGGGATGAGTATGATTGATGCAGCTATGAAAGCTGGCTCAGAGCGTTTCCGCGCGATTATATTAACCTCGTTAACGACGTTTATGGGGTTAATGCCGATCGTGTTTGAACGGTCATTACAAGCACAAGTTGTTATTCCAATGGCGATTTCTTTGGCATTTGGTATTTTGTTTGCGACCGTGATTACCTTGGTATTGGTACCTGCGCTATATATGGTGTTAGATGATATTAAATCGATACTATCCAAAACGCATCGTGCTAAACGTGATTTAGAACGTGCCGAGTTAGCAGCGCAAACCAATTAAGGTTTGCGCTGGGTATTTTGCGCGGTATTGGGCTTGGTGTCTGAGTTAATCGATACCCTGTAACTGTTTAAACTCGACTAGCTGGTCAGCTTCGGCTGCCGGTTTGTCCCAGCGGATCCGATGGATACGCGGAAAGCGCAGTGCGACCCCTGATTTGTGGCGTTTTGAACTGTGTGCGGCATCAAAGGCCACTTCAAATACTAATGCCTTTTCCACTTCTTTGACTGGCCCAAAACGGCCAATAGTATGTTGGCGTACCCATTTATCTAAGGCTTTTAATTCCTTATCAGTAAATCCTGAATAGGCCTTACCAATAGGTAATAAACGTGACTTGAGTATGCCTGCTGCATC
>JAQXDG010000076.1 GCA_029251505.1 Glaciecola sp.
TTAGAGATCAAAATTCCAGAACATTTTCAAGAAGATATACCTGCACTAAAATCTTCTTTTTTGGGGACATATAAAAAGGTATCGGGACGTAAATTAGATTTATAAATGGTAACTATTCGCAAGGTGTAAGACACACTAATTATAATTTCATGAGGAAATGAGAATGATAAATAAAGGTAAAGCAAAGGTGCTTTCTTTATCGGTGTTAGTTGCTTTAGCATTTACAGGTTCAGCCAATGCCCAAGTTACTGACAACGATATTTTACAAGACCACTTAACAACTGACGAAATCGTTACCAATGGTTTAGGTCTACACGGCCAACGTTTCAGCACACTTGACACCATTAATACTTCTACCGTCGAAGATATTCGTCCTGTATGGGCATTCTCTTTAGGTGGTGAAAAACAACGCGGTCAAGAATCCCAGCCAATGGTCAAAGATGGCGTCATGTACATTACTGGTTCATACTCTCGCGTGTTTGCAATTGATGCTCGTTCAGGTGAAGAGTTATGGCAATATGATGCCCGTTTACCTGATGGCATTATGCCATGTTGTGATGTGATTAACCGTGGTGTGGCTTTATATGGCGACTTAGTTATTTTTGGTACTTTAGATGCCAAACTAGTCGCACTCAATAAAGACACAGGTAAAGTGGTATGGAAGAAAACCGTAGAAGATTATAAAGCCGGTTACTCTATCTCTGCAGCCCCTATTATCGTTAAAGGTAAAGTCATTACTGGTGTTGCTGGTGGTGAATTCGGCGTGGTTGGTAAAGTGCGTGCGTATGATGCCACTAACGGTCAACTCGTCTGGGAACGCCCAACGGTTGAAGGTCATATGGGCTATCTAGTTAAAGATGGCAAGAAACAAGAAAATGGGATTTCTGGTGGTGCACCGGGTAAAACTTGGCCAGCAGATTTATGGAAATCAGGTGGCGCAGCGCCATGGTTAGGTGGTACATATGATGCTGATACTGACTTGTTATTCTTTGGTACGGGTAACCCTGCACCGTGGAATTCACATTTGCGTCCGGGGGATAACTATTTCTCATCTTCACGTTTAGCGATCGATCCTGATACGGGTAAAATCGTATGGCATTTCCAAACAACGCCACATGATGGTTGGGATTATGATGGTGTCAATGAAGTGATTTCGTTTGATTATAAAGAGCAAGGTAAAACGGTAAAAGCGGTTGCGACAGCCGACCGTAATGGCTTCTTTTATGTATTGAATCGCGAAAATGGTGACTTTATTCGTGGCTTCCCATTTGTCGATAAAATCACATGGGCTAAAGGCTTAGATGCTAAAGGTCGCCCAATCTTTGATGATCCTAATCGTCCAGGAAATCCGGCATCATCGGCTGATGGTAAAAAAGGTAAATCGGTTGTTTCTGCCCCCTCATTCTTAGGTGGTAAAAATTGGCAACCTATGGCATTTAGTCAAGACACTGGCTTGTTTTATGTCCCTTCAAACGAGTGGGAAATGGAAATCTGGAATGAACCAACAGCCTATAAAAAAGGTGCAGCGTATTTAGGTGCTGGGTTTACAATTTCAGCAATGAACGATGATTATATCGGTGTGTTGCGTGCGATTGACCCGAAAACCGGTGAAACCGTATGGCGTCATAACAACTACGCACCTTTGTGGGGTGGAGTGTTAGCAACAGCTGGTAATTTAGTGTTCACGGGCACGCCTGAAGGATATTTAATGGGCTTTAATG
>JAQXDG010000209.1 GCA_029251505.1 Glaciecola sp.
CTTACCATTTTTTTTCCTAGTGATTTTTATTAATTATTTACTGAATAAACACCATTGTGTCCCTGATTGGTTAATTAAACAACAAAAGAACAGCTAAATTATCTTAATTAACCGCTCATCAGTTACACTCTATCCATAGAATGTGGCAGACAAGAGATCACTGATGCGCAAAAAAAATCCATATGCGAATGCTGAGAAACAAAAACGTTTTCGTGATAAACAAAAAGAACTAGGTAAAAAAATGGTAAGGGGCTATGTGACCCCTCAAGCATTAAAGTGCTATGAAGAGATTTTGGATAAAACTAGTTGGTCTGATTCTGAAGTCCTATCCAATGCGTTACGCATAACCTATGCCGCCTATAAAAAAGGGCAAATACGTATGTTGAACCAGTATCTCGAAGATAATAATTTATAAGCTAATTATATTATTTAACGTCGTCCAGGGACGATGTGTTTTTTTAAAATACGACGGGCATCTTGTTTTACTTCAGGACTTTTTTGAAATCCCCATAATCGATCACGAGCAACTTTAGCAGCGTCATCAATATCTATAATTGGTTCAGGATAAGTCCCGTTCTCATCAATCGCGAATAACTGTTTTTCTAATGGCGTAATTAACCATGGGGTGTGCACCATATCATCAGGGTAGGTTGCTAACTCGGGTACCCATTGTTTTATAAATACACCTTGTGGATCTTTTTCTTGTGATTGTTTAATCGGATTATACAATCGGATTGTATTGGTTCCTGTCACGCCCGCTTGCATTTGAAACTGCGGATAATGAATGCCTGGCTCAAAATCTAAAAACTGTGCAGCTAAATGCTGTACGCCCAAACGCCAATCCAAATTCAAGTGATGACTCAACACACTCACTAGCATTGCCCGCATTCTAAAATTAATAAAACCTGTCGCGATTACCGCTCGCATATTTGCATCGACAATAGGGATCCCGGTTGTGCCTGTTTGCCACGCATGTAATCTTGTGCGAATGACATCTACGTCGTTTTCATATGGATATGCCTGATACGCTAAATTAATTGGACGATGCTCCATCGCACATTCACTTTCAAATTTTTGAATAAAATGACAGTGCCAATGTAACCTAGATGCCATCGCCGACAACGATCGACGCCAACCAGGATAGTCTTGTTCGTCCAATGTTTCTATTTTTTGGTACGTTTGCTTAATCGTGATGTTGCCCCACGCAATGTAAGGCGACAATCGTGTACAACTTTTTCGAGACAGGGCAGGGCTTGATATGTGGCGCGCATAATTTTTTCCTCGCCCATCTAAAAACGAATAATACGTATGCCATGCACGCCGCTCACCGCCGATTTGAAAGAGTGGGGCAGTGTCTTGCCATTCTTTATTTATTGGCTGTATCCCTTTGTTTACCTGCGCCCCTTTTATTAAGCTCGCCAATATGTCTGATTTAATGAAATGAATACTTGCCATATTGGCATCTGCGCATGGAGTCTCGATTTGGCGTTGCCAATACTTGCCCCAGTCCCGTCTGTGATGCAATCCTCTGCGCACAACCGAGTACGGAGATTCGATCCAGTTGATGGCGCGTTGTTGTAAATATGGGATAAGTGATTTGTCGCGTTGGTACGTAACATCCAAACCAATTTCTTCATGGCTGAGTAAATTAACAATTTGATATGTCTGCGCAATTTGGTTAAGTGCGGTAAATATATCTGTGTGCCATATCAATATCTGGGTGTTAAAGGGTTGCAATTGTTCTTGCAGATCCATCAGTGACTGATACACAAATCGCCAATGTCGTTCGGAATAATGTGGATCCGCAATCACTTCAGGCTCAAATACATACAACAATAATACCGGTCTCGGATTATGCATGACTTGATACAAGGGCTGGTGGTCGCGTAAACGCAGATCGCGCTTAAACCATATAATATCTATAGGTGGTTGCATTACAAACTCGTATAGCTAGACCAATAAGCAATAAACTCGCCATCGGGATCGTACGTTTGGGTTTGTTTTGCCAAATTAAATCGTCGTCGTCCTCGTGGATCACTGCCAACACCTGCTAAGTACTGCCAATTTCCCCAGTTACTTGCAGGGTCAAAATCTATTAACATTTGTTCGAAATAGGCCGCGCCGTATTGCCAATTCAACCCCAGTTCATGCACCAGACAACTGGCGACTAACTGTCTACCGCGATTAGACATAAAGCCAGTGTGCTTAAGTTGACGCATACAGGCGTTAATGATCGGGTAGTCGGTTGAGCCATTACACCATCGAACAAACCTATCAGGTTGATGGCTACCGGTTGGGGTGTGTTGTTGGATGCCAGTATGCTGATACATGTGATGACCATATTTATACTGCTGCCATTGGTAAAACTCACGCCATAATAATTCAAAAAATAACCAGTAAGTAGAATCATTGGCACCATAGGTACCTTCATATTCGTTGATCCATTCAGCGACTTGTCTTGCAGAGATACATCCAGCAGCTAACCATGGTGATAATTTACTCGAAAAATCCCAGCCCTCTAAACCGTTGCGGGTTTCTTTGTAAGTACTGAGACATTGTGTGCCAAAGGTATAATAGTGCATTTGTGCACGTGCTTGTGTCTCGCCACCTATCAGTTGCTGTACTGTTTTATTTTGCTTTGCTAAAATTGGATCTGACCCTAATATTTTAGGTAAGTCGTTAGCAATACTAAGCTCTGACTCGCAAGGAGCGGGTAGAAAGTTAAGATCTAGCTTAATCGGGGCTTGTGGTTTTGCATCTTTTTCTACCTTGCGTCGAAATGGAGAGAAGACGTCGGGTAAATGAGCAACAGACATAGGCAAATCGTTTTCATTATACAATGTATAGCTATTTGCAGTCATGACTTGCGGCTTAGAGTTGATTTTATCGCTCTGTAACAGCTGACTCATGCGCTCAAATTGATTGCATTCATACACACCAGTATGAAAGTGCTTCGCAACATGGGTAAATTCAAACTGCTCATGTAGCCTCATTATGATTTCATCCGGCTCCCCATAATATATGTGCAACTGTTGCCCTTTGCTGTTCAATTGCTGCTGTAAATCATCTAAAGCTTGACGAATAAACCGATAGCGATGCTGACCCATGGCACACTGACCAAATTCATTATCTTTAAACCATTGTGGCTGAAAAATATAGATTAAATGCGCTTGTTTAACCTCATGTAACAGCTGCGATAATGCACGATTATCTTGTAGACGTAAATCATGCTCAAACCAATATAAACCTGTGTTCATGCCCATACCTAAATATAAAACTCACTAACAATACCAACTATTACGTATATAAGATAATCG
>JAQXDG010000210.1 GCA_029251505.1 Glaciecola sp.
TGATTATCTGATTAAGGCCACGCAGCATATCTTGAGTCATATTGTGTTATCGGCGCAAAAGAATAACTCTGTATAGGGATATGTTACGGTTTATGGACGAAAAACGCTGAAACAATGATCTAGTCCAATAGCAGCAGGAAATTACTACTAAATGCTAGGGAAAAAATACTGCTTAAGTCTTTGATTATGGTATGATAAACAGGTTTAAATTAGTGGAAAAAGACAGTGACTGGCGAGACTAGTATAACTAGTAATAACACGGATATTTTGTGGCTAAATGCCCAAGGTCTATCTTGCATCAAGCAAGACCGTACCTTATTTGATGATTTTTCATTACAAATCCATGCCGGTGAGCTCATTCACTTGGTTGGTCCCAATGGTGCCGGCAAAACCAGTCTGTTACGCATTTTGGTGGGGTTGTCTGAGCCTGATAGTGGGATGGTAACCGTCGCCGAAGTGCCTCACGCTGCCGAATCGGAAGCGCTAACCGTTGATTATCCATTGTTATATTTAGGCCATAAATTAGGTCTGAATAAATACTTATCGAGTGTAGAAAACCTTGCTTATTGGGCGAGTATGCATGGTATTGCTACCGAACAAGAGCAATTATATGCGTTATTAGCCCGCTTTAATTTGGTGGGACTTGAGGATGTGCCTAGTGGGCAATTATCCGCAGGACAACAACGGCGTGTTTCACTCGCTCGGACTCAGTTATTACGGGCTCATGTGTGGATCTTAGATGAACCGTTTACCTCTTTGGATATTGCCGGTGTGACATTCATCCAAGGGTTAGTCGATGATTTTGTGTCTCAAGGTGGGGCCGTCTTGATGACGTCACATCAAGCATTACACAGTCGCTTACCAATTAAGACCGTTGCTTTAGAGTACCGTTTATGAAACCGGTCAACCCATTAACGAGTATCATCAAGCGCGATCTAGTCCTCGCATATCGACAAAAAGCCGAGTTATTGCAGCCGCTGTTATTTTTTGTCATGGTCATTACGTTATTTCCTTTGGGCATAGGTCCCGGTCCTGAAACGTTACAAAAAGTGGGCCCAGGTGTGATTTGGGTCGCAGCCATATTATCCGCATTACTAGGCATGGATAAGCTGTTTCGTGATGACTTTAATGATGGCAGTTTAGAACAACTGCAATTAGCGCATGTGTCATTATCATGGGCCATGTTTGCCAAAGTGTTTGTGCATTGGTGTGGTTCGTTTTTACCCTTGTTGCTGATTTCGCCGTTATTAGCCTTATTTTTAAATTTAACGCCCGCCATGTACTGGGCGTTAATTCAGACATTAGCGTTAGGGACCCCTTTATTATCCTTAGTGGGTGCGATAGCAGTCGCATTAACGGTTGGGTTGCAACGAGGTGGAGTGTTGTTATCGTTATTATTGATACCTGTATTTATTCCTTTACTGATATTTGCAACATCTGCTGTTGATAGCGCAGCGATGGGATTAAACTATGCCCCACAACTTGCTATTATCGGTGCTATGTTATGTTTTGCGGTTGCCATCACCCCTTTTGCAATTAGTTACGCTATTAGAGTGAGTCATCATTAATGTTTAATTGGTTACATCCTTACGCTAAAACAGAACGTGCTTATGCGTTATGCAACACGTTACTACCTTATTTTTTCGTCACTGCGGTGGTCGGCTTACTCGTTGGATTTATTTGGGGTTTAGCGTTCGCGCCGTCCGATTATCAACAAGGTGACTCTTTTCGCATTATTTACATCCATGTTCCGTCAGCGATTTTGTCTATGAGTACTTATGTGGCAATGGCTATCGCTGGATTTGTAGGGCTAGTGTGGCAATGGAAAACTGCCTACATGAGCATGATTGCGATTGCACCGGTGGGCGCGATTTTAACTTTCATCTCGCTATTTACGGGTGCTGCATGGGGTAAACCTATGTGGGGAACCTGGTGGATTTGGGATGCTCGGTTAACTGCTCAGCTTATTTTGTTTTTCTTATATTTGGGTGTGCTGGCTTTATATGGCGCGTTTAGTGACAAAACTCAAGCCGGTAAATCGGCTGCGATCATGGCCTTAGTTGGCGTCATGAATATTCCGATTATTCATTATTCGGTTGAGTGGTGGAATACCCTACATCAAGGTGCGACTATAACCAAATTTGGTAAACCGTCGATTGCACCATCAATGTTATGGCCTTTATTAATTTCTATAGCTGGTATGGTTGGCTTAATCGGCACTTTGGTTATGATGAATTTGAAGAATCAAATTTTGCGCCGAGAGTTACATCGCCCCTGGGTGATCGCATTACTGCAAAAAACGGAGAGCCGCTAATGCATTTTGATTCGTTTTCAGCATTTTTAGAGATGGGCGGATACGGTTTTTTTGTCTGGTTGTCATATGGTGTATCGCTGTTAGTTGTCGTCGCTTTTATTATTTATATCAAACTCGACAAGCGTAAATTAATTACTGAAGTCCGTGCACAAGCTGCACGTAAAGCACGGATCCAACAAGCTAAGGAGCAATCAAAAGCATGAATCCTAGACGTAAACAGCGTTTGATCACTGTCGGGGTGATTGGTGGAATGGTAACAGGCGCAATTTCTTTGATGTTGTTTGCCCTAAACGACAATATAGATTTGTTTTATACCCCAAGTGAGATCATTGACGGGAAAGGTAACGCCGCGGTTAAACCACAAGTCGGCCAACGTCTGCGTATCGGTGGTATGGTCGTCGAAGGGTCAGTCCAACGTAATCAAGAAACCTTAGCTGTTGAATTCGATTTAGTGGATATCGGTCCTATTGTGACGGTGTCGTACACGGGGATTTTACCTGACTTATTTCGTGAAGGTCAGGGAATAGTGGCGACGGGTGTGTTGCAAGAAGGTAATTTGATTGTGGCCGAAGAGGTCTTAGCAAAGCATGATGAAGAATACATGCCGCCTGAATTGGCTGAAAAATTAAAAGGCATTAAGCATGTCAAACCAGCGGATGCTGCGATCACGAAGGCTGCACCTAGCTATTAATTTACTTTTGAATTGTATTGAGACCTTATTATCATGATCGCTGAAATTGGTAACTTTTCTATTGTCATTGCTCTATTGCTATCGGTGTTGTTAGCGATATACCCAATGTGGGGGGCGCAAACTAACCATAAAATGATGATTTCCTCTGCTAAGCCGTTAGCCATTGGCTTGTTTACGTTTACATTGATTGCGTATATTTGTCTGACTAATCGCTTTTTAGCGGATGATTTTTCTGTTTCTTACGTGGCCAATCACTCTAATAGCTTGTTGCCTTGGTATTACAAAATAACGGCAGTGTGGGGTGGGCATGAAGGCTCATTTTTATTGTGGGTATTGATATTTTCCGTGTGGACAGTCGCTGTTGCTATATTTAGCAAAGGGATCCCTGAAGTCATGGTCGCACGTGTGCTGGCAGTGCTGGGCATGGTGTCGATCGGTTTTTATTTATTTATGCTACTCACCTCTAATCCATTTGAGAGTTTATTACCGTTTTATCCAGTAGATGGCGCAGATCTGAATCCGTTGTTACAAGATTTTGGCATGATTATTCACCCGCCTATGTTGTACATGGGCTATGTTGGCTTTTCGGTTGCGTTTGCCTTTGCTATTGCGGCGCTGATCTCTGGTCAATTAGATTCAACTTGGGCTCGCTGGTCTCGTCCATGGACCATTGCCGCTTGGGCATTTTTAACCGTTGGCATTGCATTAGGCAGTTGGTGGGCTTATTACGAACTTGGTTGGGGTGGCTGGTGGTTTTGGGATCCGGTCGAAAATGCCTCATTTATGCCTTGGCTAGTGGGTACGGCGTTAATGCATAGCTTAGCGGTCACTGAAAAACGAAAAGTCTTTAAGTCTTGGACAGTATTGTTGGCCATATCGGCATTCTCATTGAGTTTGCTAGGGACATTTTTGGTACGCTCAGGAGTACTGGTTTCAGTCCATTCATTTGCGTCCGATCCTTCGCGAGGACTCTTTATTTTAGGGTTACTGGTGATTGTGATTGGCGGCTCCTTAGTACTGTATGCTCTGCGTGCGCCACAATTAAAAACGCGTTCTTATTACTCGCTTGCCTCGCGTGAAGTCATGTTGATGGGTAACAATGTTCTGCTATGTGCTGCTACAGTGGTCGTGTTATTAGGCACCTTGTTTCCATTGGTTCACAAAGAACTAGGTCTTGGCAGTATCTCAATTGGCGCGCCGTTTTTTAATCAAATGTTTACGTGGCTGATTGTGCCGTTTGTTGTATTTATGACTGTCGGTCCGCTAAGTCGCTGGAAGCAACAACCCTTAGGCGCGCTGACTAATCAAATCTTAATTGCCTTAGGTATTGGTGTTAGTGCTGCGTTATTGATTGTAAATAGCTTTGCGACGACAGCCACATACGTCGCGACGTTAGGGATGATATGTGCTGTATGGATTTTGGTCTCAACCATTCAAGAAGTCGCGCAGCGTGTTGATGCGATGCCAGATGAATTTGCTATTGCCACTAAAATACGCAAACTCAAACCTAGTCACTGGGGCATGATCTTAGGGCATGTCGGTTTTGCTGTCGCATTGATTGGTATTACGTTAGTGAGTAATTTTGAACTAGAGCGTGATGTGCGGATGAACTTTGGTGATGAAGTTGACATTGCGGGATACACGATCAAATTTTCAGAAGTAAAGGCTATTCAAGGGCCTAATTATACGGCTGATCGTGGTATTTTTGATGTGTATCAAGAGGGCGATTTTGTGGTGCATTTAGAACCAGAAAAACGTTTTTACTCTGTTAAAGGGATGTCGATGACCGAAGCGGGTATTCACACTACGCTAATCCGTGATTTGTTCATTGCTTTGGGCGAACCATTAGACAATGGGGCGTGGGCTGTTAGAGTCTATTACAAACCATTTGTGATATGGATCTGGTTAGGAGCAGGAATTATGGCATTAGGTGGCGTTTGCTCTATGTTCGACAAGCGTTATAGAATGAAAAAGCTCGCTAAATTAGGGATCCAAGCCGCATGATAAATACGCGTTTTGTTGTGCCATTAGTTGCATTTACCGCATTAGTGTTCTTTTTGTATCAAGGGTTGTTTTCTGACCCGCGTGAACGAGAGTCTCAGGCACTCGCTAAACCCATGCCGACCTTTAGTCTGCCTGATTTAATGGAGCCAAGTGTCATTTATACTAATGATGTTTTTACGGACCAGGTTACTTTATTAAATATTTGGGGTGTGTGGTGCGTAACTTGCGCGGTCGAGCTACCTTATTTAACAGAGTTAAGTCAACAAGGTGTTCGCTTTGTCGGATTGTATTATGATCAAGATCTGGATCCTGACTTTGGCACTAAGACGTTGGCGCGCGTACAACAAGAAGTCATTGAAACAACGAATCAATTAGGTAACCCGTTTGTATTTAATATTTTTGATGTATATCGCGATACATCTTTGGATTTAGGGGTGACCGGTGCACCTGAAACCTTGTTAATTGATCAACAAGGCGTGATCCGAGTGCATCACATTGGCGATCTCAACCCGCGTGTGTGGGACAGTAAATTTGCCCCTTTATACAACGAATTGATGGCGCAATTGGTCACCTCTGTATCTACACAACCGGCCAAGCAACAAGAAGACAAACCATGAATCATCTCACTCGTTCATTATTTATAATAGTAAGCATGTGGAGTTTATTGACATTATCTGGATTATTGTTCAGTCATGATGTGCAGGCAACTCAAGAAAACTATGCATTTGCGACAGAACAACAACGTCAAGATTTTAAGCGTTTGACCAAAGAGCTACGTTGTCCTATGTGTCAAAATCAAAATATTGCCGATTCAGATGCCATGATAGCTCATGATATGCGCCGCAAAGTGTATCAGTTGCTATCTCAGGGTAATGATCATGACCAAGTTATTGATTTTATGAAGCAGCGCTATGGTGACTTTGTTTATTACCAACCTCCAGTTAATAACTCGACAATTTGGTTGTGGCTCTTACCATTTTCGGTACTGCTTATTGGCGCTTGGATATTATTTAAACGTCGACCTGAAATAAGCCACACGGATGAGCAAGTTGAAGCTGATTTACTCGCCAAAGCCGATGAAATGTTGGAGAAAGATAAATGATTACCTTTTATGTTGTTGCTGTTGGGTTAACCATTTTGGCGTTAGGATTTATTTTTTATCCGATTTTTAAACGTAATTATGCCGCTCATACGCAAGCCTTTACCTTATCAAACACCCGTTTAATCAAACAACGCTTAGTTGAACTGGATGAGGAATTTGCACAAGGGATTATTTCTGATAAGCATCGCACTCAAGCACAAAAAGATTTAAAAATTGCATTGCTAGATGAAACTCGCCCTGAGTCAGATACGATTGCTGTAAATTCGGTTAATAACAGTCACACGAGTAAAATCGCCAGTGCACTCCTGGTTGTGTTGTTACTTGCTTCAGGCGTTATGTATTGGCATGTTAACCAAGTATCAGGGGTTAGCGGTTTGTATCAAGCTCAAGCAGATATGCAGCGCTTAACGGACAAGATCATTGTTAATCCCTCCGAAGATGTCACATTAGAAGACGTGCAATCGTTTACGTTAGCGATTCGTTCTCGTATTGCACATAATGCTGAAGATGCAACGGGTTGGATGTTATTAGGGCGCTTGTATGGGGCATTAAATCAATTTGAACAAGCCTATCAAGCGTTTGATAAATCATTATTGATAGCTCCGAACAATACGGAAACCTTAAGCAGTTACGCCCAAGCACTAATGATGCCTAATCAAGTTGAGTACTTAAAAAAAGCAGTAGTCGTGTTGCGTCGTTTATTAGTGTTAGAGCCTGAGAATAATCAAGCCGCACTGATGTTGAGTATGACCGCTGGGCAATTGGGTGATTTAGCCACATCTGAACAGTATTTTATGCAAATCAAGGCGTTATTACCGCCGAATAACCCTGCGATAGTGCAAATTCAGGCACGGATAGATGAACTCAAAGGTCAATCACAATTGGCGACTGGGTTTAGTATCACTATCAGTGCGGATAAAGACATTAATACCCGCTTAGCACAATCCAATCGCTTACAGCCGACGTATTTATTTGTGTTTGCAAAAGACGGAGCGAGTGACAATCCTTTACCTGCGGCGGTTAAAAAACTGAATTTAGGGGCATTACCGACCACAGTGACGTTAACGAATAGCGATGCGATGATGGCGACATATTCGTTAAATGATTTAACTGAAGTAACATTAACAGCACGCTTATCGTTCGATGAAAATGTACAAACAAGTGTGGGTGAATTGGAAGGCAGTATTACCTTAACGAAGGTAGCGGATGCGGTTATTCCAGTATCCATCATAATTAACAAGGAAATAAAGAATTGAAGCATCTAATACTAGTTGTATTATTAGTCGGATTGACGAGCGGTTGCGCGGCGAATAAATCTGAGCAACAAGCACAGGCACAAGCCAACTCAGCGGCTATGATTCAGGCAGAATCTCAACTGGATAGTTCTGTAGATGCAAATATTGGCGATACACGCGACCCCTTTGAAGGTTTTAACCGCACGATGTGGGACTTTAACTATGATATCTTGGATAAATACTTACTCAAGCCCGTCACTCAAGGGTACGTTGCTGTGATGCCACAACCTGTGCGCAGCGGTCTGGTTAATTTTTCTAATAACTTAGCTGAACCGGCTAACTTTTTGAATAATTTATTACAAGGGGAAATTGATGGCTCGATGGTTAGTCTTGCACGTTTTTTGATTAACACTACTGTAGGTGTTGTCGGCGTATTTGATGTTGCATCGTCGATGGATCTAAATAAAGAAAAAGAATCCTTTGGTGAAGTCCTAGGGGTGTGGGGCGTAGAAACTGGACCCTATTTAATGATACCGGCACGAGGTCCTACTGATATTCGTTCAACTACCGGAGATGTGGTAGATAACATGATGTTCCCGATGAATATACTCAATAGTAACTTTACCCTCTTTAGTGCAGTGGTTGGGGCGATAGAAGGCCGAGCAAGACTACTGTCACAGGATAACACTTTAAACAGTTCGCTGGATCCATATGCGTTTGTTAAGACGGCTTATTTTCAACGTTTAGAATTTAAAGTGAAAAATGGTAAAGTCGAAAAAACAGCAGAAGAACAAGCTGAAGAAATGGAAAATTTTGAAGAGTTTGAAGGATTGCTAGACGATTTATAACGGTTTTCAGCTGAAAGTTAAGGCATAAGACACAAAAAAGCCAGAAAAGGTCTGCTAAAATTGCAAATCTCTATCTGGCTTTTTTTATATGTTTTATAGATTAAATCTAGCCTAGATAGCCGTTGGGATTCGCCGATTGCCAGCGCCATGTGTCATCACACATAGCTTGTAAATCTAACTTAGCTTCCCAACCTAATACTGCTTTAGCATGACTCGGATCGGCATAACACGCCGCTACATCACCCGGTCGTCGTGCCACAATTTTGTACGGCACGTCTACGCCGCTCGCCGCTTCAAATGCCTTAACCATATCTAATACACTGTAACCGATACCCGTACCTAAATTAACCGTTAATACACCCGGTTTTTGAGTGAGTGCCTTGAGCGCTTTTAAGTGACCATCAGCTAAGTCAACGACATGAATATAATCGCGGACGCCAGTGCCATCGTGGGTGTCATAATCATTGCCAAACACCGCGAGACAATCACGTTTTCCTGTTGCTGTTTGGCTAATAAACGGCATTAAATTGTTGGGTATACCATTCGGATCTTCACCAATATCACCTGATATGTGGGCACCTACAGGATTGAAATAACGCAAAATCGCGATATTCCATTCATTATCTGACGTGTATAAATCACGCAAAACATGTTCAACCATTAATTTGGATTGGCCATAAGGATTAGTGGGCGTGCCGGTTGGCATTGATTCTTGTAGCGGCAGGGCAACTGGATCCCCGTATACCGTAGCAGAAGAAGAAAATACGATGTTCTTGACGCCAAATTCGCTCATAACATTACCTAGTTGTACTGAGCCGAACACGTTGTTTTCATAGTACTTGAGTGGCTGAGCAACGGATTCACCCACCGCTTTTAAACCGGCAAAATGAATCACTGAATCAATGTTATATTGGCTAAAGACATCACGTAGGGCACTGGCATCGCGAATATCGCCTTGTACTAATGTTACCTGACGATTTGTGAGTCGTTGTACGCGAGTAATTGATTCTGCTGAGGAGTTACAAAAATTATCTAGCACGATAACGGTATCGCCTTGCTCTAATAATTGTAAAACAGTGTGAGAGCCAATATAGCCAGCTCCGCCAGTTACTAAAATAGTAGACATTGATTTTCCTTAATCTTAATTTAATCTTGCGATAGGTTAACGCCAGGTAAGTATTTTGCACTCAGTGAAAATTGTATCGGCCTCACAACCAACGGGTAGAGTAATAAAATGACACAGGCCCATAACAGCGACGTCCAATCATTAACAACACGTAATAACAGGATGAAAAAAGGCGCGATAACACATAACTTTAAAATATTCAGTAGCGTTTTTTCTGGGATGGTTAATTGCGTGGTGGCTGTTTCTAGCAATTTTATCCGCTGGGTCAGCGGCATAGCTTGAAGTTGTGGTATCTGTTTGGTCGAAAAATAAAGCTTCATGAATGCCAAAGTGCAATTGAGTGTATTGGTATAATAACTAAAAAAAGATAAGTTTCCTAGCGGCTCTATCCAGAGACAGAACGATAAACATAAAAAAGGCTAGTTAGTGCGTAAACCATACGCGACCAACCAGCCTTAATCGCTATCTCCATAACACGTTTAAGCAGGCTTGTGCTCTGCTTCCTGCGCTGCGGATTCAGCAGACATTTCCCAATACTTAGTTTTAAAACTGAGTAAGACGAGAATAATACCGATAGAAATACCGAACAAGCTAATTTGCAAATACAAGTTAGGCATTTGCTCTAGGTTTTCTGGATCGAAGTTACCCGCTAATAAACCTGCAATGACATTACCAATAGAGTAAGTGAGAACAAATACACCCATCATTTGACCTGCAAAGCGTTTTGGCGAAAGTTTAGACACAGCACTTAATGCGACAGGGCTTAAACATAACTCACCAACGGTGTGTAAGAAGTACGTTGCTATCAACCAATATGGTGCGACTTTTAGACCCGCTGCGGCGTATTGTGAAGCAAAAAACATCACAATAAAGCCCGTTGCCATGACAATTAAACCTAACGCACATTTAACTGAATAGCTTGGTGTGATCATTTTTTTGGCTAGGTT
Source organism: Glaciecola sp. (assembly GCA_029251505.1). GTDB lineage: Bacteria > Pseudomonadota > Gammaproteobacteria > Enterobacterales > Alteromonadaceae > Opacimonas. Next base: position 10,268 of record JAQXDG010000210.1, read on the forward strand.
AATCCACAAAGCAGCAAAAAACGGCGATAAAATGACAATAAAGAACGAGTTAGCTGATTGGAACCATGCAGTGGGGATTTCAAACGCACCCAACATACGGTCTGTATAATCACGTCCAAATAAGTTTAGGGATGAACCTGCTTGCTCAAAGCCCGCCCAAAAACACGCAGACGCAATACAAATAAGCAGCAATGCCCACATGCCTTTTTTCTCGTTCGCATTGAGATTGCCTTTGAAGTAAATAGCGGCAAAATAACCAACAAAAATTAAGCAAAAAATCACCGCGACGGCTTTAGCGACGGGTACCGGATCGAATGTAATAAACCCGTTGTAAATGGCATAAGTCATGCCTGCAACGACAATCAAAAATGCCCCGATAATATTCCAAGAGAGCTTTTGCGCTGAAACACTAAGAGGTTGAGTTGGGACTGCTGCAACTGAACCTAAATTTCCTAATGTGATGCGATACTGGACTAAGCCAATCGCCATGCCTACCGCTGCGGCACCAAATGCCCAGTGATAACCCATGTTGACTTGTAAATAGCCACACACGGTGTAACCAATAACGGCACCGATATTAATACCCATGTAATACAAGGTATATCCACTATCTCGACGTTGATCGCTTGGTGTATATAATTGACCAACGATTGCACCAATATTCGGTTTTAATAATCCAGTACCTAATACAACAAAGATTAAGCCAATATAGAAGGTAGATTGTGCTGGGATTGCTAAAATAATATGGCCAATCATGATGATAACACCACCATAATAAACGGCCTTTTGTCCGCCGATTAAACGGTCAGCCATCCAGCCACCCGGTAAGCCCATAAAGTAAACCGCACCAGTATAAAGGCCGTAAATTGCACCCGCAGAAGCAACGGTGATGCCTAACCCGCCTTCTTGCAAAGAGAGTGTCATGTATAAAACGAGTAATGCGCGCATCCCATAATAGCTCATGCGTTCCCACATCTCTGTCATAAAGAGTGTTTGTAAACCGCGAGGATGGCCAAAAAAACCAGTGTCGTTAGTATTTGTTGTCATTTGTATACCTATAAAAATCATGTTCGTTGCTCAACAAACCCACCAAGGGTGGAAGTAACGCCATGAAGTATAATGTTATTATTATTTAGTTTTACCGTGTGCTTTTGCACGGGCGTAATCTTAACCTAAGCCATGGCATAGTACAAATGGAGGGGAGCCAGGGCTGATGATTTATTTTTTTCAATAATTCAGTAATAAGTGTGACGAATATCAATTTCACTACTAATATTTAATTAGGAAAACATTTGCCGATAATCTAGTTAAGTCGGAATTATAAGGATATTTGATGAAAGTTACTGTATTTGGAATTGGTTACGTTGGGTTGGTACAAGCTGCCGTGTTAGCGGATGTGGGTCATGATGTGGTATGCATCGATATTGATGAACAAAAAGTAGAAAATCTCAAAAACGGTCAAATCCCGATTTTTGAACCTGGCTTGACGCCATTAGTGACAGCAAATTATGAGGCCAAGCGCTTGCACTTTACTACCGACGCTAAACACGGTGTTGAGCATGCCGATGTCGTGTTTATCGCAGTCGGTACCCCCCCAGATGAAGATGGTTCAGCAGACCTCAAATATGTATTAAAAGTAGCAGAAACCATCGCTACATATATGCAATCACATACTATTATTGTTAACAAATCCACCGTCCCTGTCGGCACAGCCGATAAAGTTATCGAGCAAGTGAATACGTGTTTACGCGATTTAAATAAACAAGTGGCGTTTGACGTTGTGTCTAATCCTGAATTTTTAAAAGAAGGCGCTGCGGTACATGACTGTCTGCGTCCGGATCGAATTATTTTAGGCACAGACTCTGAGTATGCAGAAAAACGTTTACGTGAATTGTATTATCCTTTTAACCGCAATAATGATCGTGTGATTATAATGGATATTCGTAGTGCTGAGCTGACTAAATACGCAGCGAATTGTATGTTGGCAACTAAAATCAGTTTTATGAATGAAATGGCGAATTTAGCGGAGGAATTGGGCGCAGATATTGAAAACGTGCGTAAAGGTATTGGTTCTGATCCTCGTATTGGCTATCAATTTATTTACCCAGGCTGCGGTTATGGTGGGTCTTGTTTCCCCAAAGATGTGCAAGCGCTTATTCGCAGTGCAACGAACATTGGCTATGACGCTAAAGTATTGCTAGCCGTTGAAGCGGTGAATAATACCCAAAAACATAAATTATTTGATTACATGATGCGCCATTTTAACGGTGACTTATCCGGTAAGGTTGTGGCATTATGGGGGTTGTCTTTCAAACCCAACACAGATGATATGCGCGAAGCTTCGGCTCGTGTATTACTCGAAATATTGTGGGAGCAGGGCGCGACGGTGCAAGCATTTGATCCCGAAGCAATGGAAGAAACTCAGCGTATCTATGGGCATCGTGACGATTTACGCCTAATGGGCACGAAAGATGCAGCATTGAATGGCGCGGACATGTTAGCCATCTGTACAGAATGGCAAGCATTTAGAGCTCCAGACTTTACGGCTTTAGCAACAATCTTAAAAGATAAAGTAGTATTTGACGGACGAAACTTATTTGAACCTACCATCGTGGCTGAGCATGGCTTAGCGTACTATGGCATAGGTCGTGGATTATCAATTAAGGGTAGGCATTAATGAGCCAAGTTACAAAAGCAGTGATCCCAGTTGCGGGTCTAGGCACTAGAATGTTGCCAGCAACCAAAGCGATACCAAAAGAGATGTTGCCAGTGGTAGACAAGCCGCTGATTCAATACGTGGTTAATGAATGTGTCGCTGCGGGCATCAAAGAAATCGTATTAGTGACGCATGCGTCCAAAAACAGTATTGAAAACCATTTTGATACGTCGTATGAATTAGAATCAACCTTAGAAAAGCGGGTTAAGCGACAATTACTCGAAGAAGTCCAAGCGATTGTCCCCAAAGGAGTCACGATAATGCAGGTTCGCCAAGGCGTTGCTAATGGCTTAGGTCATGCCATTATGTGTGCACACCCTGTTGTCGGCGATGCACCATTTGCCGTTGTATTACCCGATGTCATTATGGATGATGCTGCGAGTAACTTAAAGAAAGACAATCTAGCCGAAATGGTCTCTAAATTTAATACCTCTCGTGTATCACAGGTCTTGGTCGAACAAGTCCCAGATGAAGATGTGAGTAAATTTGGTGTGGTGGATTTAGATGGCGTCAAAATTGGTCAAGGCGAATCAGCAAAGATCCATGCAATGGTCGAAAAACCCGATATAGACGATGCACCATCAAACTTAGCTGTAGTTGGACGTTACGTGTTATCTGAACGTATCTGGGAGTTACTTGAATTTACTCCTCCAGGTGCGGGTGGTGAGATCCAATTGACCGATGCTATTTCATCTTTGATGCATGTTGAACAGGTTGATGCTTATTACATGAAAGGCAAAAGTCATGATTGTGGTTCTAAACTCGGTTATATGAAAGCGAATGTTGAATTTGCTTTACGTCACCCTGAATTAGGGGAAGAGTTTAAGCAATTTCTTGCATCGCTGAATGGCTAAGCGACTGTTTAGCTATTGTTTGAGCTGACCCAACGTGAATATGAATAAAAGGCTTAGTTACAACACTAAGCCTTTTTTGTTGCTGCGCCAAGTAATTGTTGGCCAAAGCTACTCGTCTTGAGTTTAATTGAGATTTTGCTTGGTTGATGTTTTCGCGCTGCGCTGAGGATCACTTGCGACGGTTATACTCGATTCTATACGTGCTAGCATTTTCTTACCAATCCCCTTTACTAGCGTCACTTGTTCGACATTGGTGAACTCGCCGTAAGTTTCACGGTAAGTCACAATCGCTTGTGCTTTTTTGAAACCAATACCTTTGATAGATGATAACTCTAAGGCATTGGCAGTATTAAGATCCCAAACGGAGTCGCTATTGGCCGTTTGATCTAGTGTGGTAATGTTGGTGGTAGCAACTGCGCCATTAGTCATCGTCTCATCTGCATGTGCAAATGATGCACTAGCGATGAGTAACGTGATCCCACAGACGAGTAGGTGTATTTTATGATTAGATTGTTGCATTTATGGTGCTCCTATATATTTAGATGAAAGTTAGATGGCTAGATTGCCATGCACTTCACAGTATAAAAAAGCACACGAATAGCGTGGTATAGGTTTGCCTAAAATCACGTAAAAACGATCTTTAGTGCAGGGTTACAACAACCAAATGGCAAAAAGGTGAGCGTCAGGCATAAAAAAACCAGTTAATGAAGCAGTAGCATGTGACTGTTCAATAACTGGTTTGGATATTTGTGTAATAATGCGTTGTTAACGCTTAAGTGTCATCGTTATAAACGTTCAAGCACAGCTTGAGTAAACTCAGTCGTACCGTGGGTGCCACCCAAATCTTTGGTTGTACGATCGCCCGTTTCAATCACGTCTTTAAGTGCTGCACGAATTTTTTCTGCTTTATCACTCATTTCTAAATATTCAAGCATTTGAATCGAGGCTAAGATGACTGATGTTGGATTTGCTAAGTTCATGCCTGCAATGTCTGGAGCTGAACCATGAACGGCTTCAAAAATAGCGCAATCGACACCAATGTTGGCACCTGGCGCCATGCCAAGACCACCGACTAAACCAGCACATAAATCAGATAATATATCACCAAATAAATTAGTGGTAACAATCACATCAAACTGATGCGGATTCATGACTAACTGCATGCATGCATTATCAACAATCATTTCTGTGGATTCAATATCAGGGTAACGCTCAGCAACTTCACGTGCGACTTTCAAAAACAAGCCTGATGTCGATTTTAGTATATTTGCTTTGTGTACCGCGGTGACTTTTTTACGACCTTCACGGCGGGCGAGCTCATAAGCGAATACCACGATTTTTTCTGCACCTTCACGTGTAATCATGCTTTTTGCTTCGGCTTCTTCGCCGTCTGCAGAAACGATTTGTCCGAGACCTGAATACATCCCTTGCGTGTTTTCACGTACAGTAATGATATCAATATCTTCGTAACGCGCTTTAGTGCCTTTAAAAGACAACACTGGACGAACATTGGCATACAATTTAAATTGTTTACGCAAGCTAACGTTAATTGATGTGAAGCCTTCGCCGACTGGAGTGGTCAATGGACCTTTTAACGCAACGCGATTTTTCTTGATCAATTCTAGCGTTTCTTCAGGTAATAATTCACCGTGATTTTCTAATGCCATTAGACCTGCATCGGCATAATCATAGGCGAAATCACAGCCGACTTTATCTAAAATTTGAATAGCTGAATCGATAATATCTGGACCAATACCATCACCGCGAATAACAGTAATATGTTGTTGAGTCATGCAGAAATTCCTTAAATTGGAAAGGTTAGGCAGAGCCATGATAGGCAGTACCTATATAAATGTTAAGACACTGTTATGGTAACGCATCTAATAGGGTTTCTCTAGGGATTTATGGCATATGAGCTATTCACTTTAGCTATACTCATTATGGCGCAGTGACCTGAAAACAGGGGGTGTACACCGACCCAGGAAGTTTCATACGTCCTTGCTCCACAAATGACTGAAGTAATGTATCTAAGAGCGGCGCTAGACGTTCATCCCCGTGCAAAATATAAGGGCCTTTTGCTTGAATATCAGCAGCGCTTTGAGCTTTTATATTACCCGCGACAATACCTGAAAATGCGCGTCGTAAGTTAGCCGCAAGTTGATGCGCTGGTTGCTCAAAGGATAATGATAACTGCGCCATACTTTCATGATTAGGAATAAATGGCTGCTGAAAATCAGCATCGATTTTTAATGCCCAATTAAACCCGTAAGAGTCCCCAATTGCCTTACGATACGCGCTGACTTTGGCTTTTTGCTTATACAGATAACTTCCCACCGCAGAAGCATCATCCACGATAATGGTATATAGAGCCTGCGCCTTAGCGCCGAGAGTTTGACCAATAAAATCATCAATCACAGTAAAGTAATCTGCACTGTGTGCTGGACCTGTTAAGACAATCGGAATGTGCTGTTGCACGTTACTGTCATGTAGCATAATCCCGAGTAAATACAATAGTTCTTCGGCGGTACCGACACCACCAGGGAAAATAACGATAGCATGGCCAAATCGAACAAATGCTTCAAGGCGTTTTTCGATGTCTGGCATGATAATTAATTCGTTGACGATGGCATTGGGCGGCTCTGCTGCAATAATACTCGGCTCAGTAATACCTATGTACCGACCATTTTTTACTCGTTGCTTGGCATGGCCAATTGCAGCGCCTTTCATCGGACCTTTCATAGCCCCTGGGCCGCAACCCGTACAGATATTAAATTCGCGCAACCCCAGTTGGTAGCCAACTTCTTTCGTATATTTGTATTCATGCTCACGGATCGAATGCCCTCCCCAACATACAACGGTATTGAGTTGTTCATTTGTCGTTAAGCAATTAGCGTGGCGTAACATATCAAATACCATATCGGTGCAAACGCCACCTTCGGCAAAGCATTCTGCTGAACTTAATAAATATTTATTTTCCATATATAACAAATCACGCAGTACGGAAAACAAATGTTCATGCACGCCTTTGATGAGTTTACCTTCAACAAATGCGTGGCTAGGTGGATTAATCAGTTCAATTTTGACACCGCGTTCACGTCGAACTAAATGAACATCAAATTGCTGGTTAGCATTTAATAACGCATACATATCGTCTTGGTCGATGCCACTGTTGAGGACGGCTAGACAACAAATGCGAAATAATTGATAACGTTCAGAGTCATTATGTTGGGCGAGTAATTGAATTTCTGCTTGGGAAAGTTGACTCATCCAGCCTACGGGGTTTAATTGAATCGTGCGAGTCTGTGTCATGATGTACCTACTTCCTATATATACTTGATTACGTCCATGTGTTTGAGCATAGTATACGCGTGATCAGTTTTTTACTATACATCTTGTTGTTACATCGGCGGTATGTGATTAATTATGAGCCTAATGTCAGCGATGAAAATGTATTCGTTTATTGGCGAATTAGACGTAAATCAGGATAGGGTACTTCAAAGTTACTTCTAAACGGATTAATGTCTAATCCTCCTCTGCGTGTATATCGAGCTAGCACAGTAAGTTTGTCACAGTGACAATGTGTCAATAAATCACAAAAGATGCGTTCAACACATTGTTCGTGAAATTCATTGTGGTTACGAAAAGAAATCAGATAACGTAATAACGATTCATGATTGATTTTGGGCCCTTGATATTTAATATAAATACTTGCCCAATCGGGTTGGTTGGTGATTAAACAGTTGGATTTGAGTAAATCTGAATAGAGGAATTCACTCGTCGGTTGGCTTGGGTCGGACGTTAAGATGGTAGGATCAACCTGGAAATCAGCACAAACTAGATCTTGATCATCCAAAGATTGCGCCTTAGATATATGTAGCTCTTGGCTCGCAAATTGTTGACGAGGGATGATCTCTACTTCGACAACTCCTTTGGCACAGTCACTTAAGTCTTGAGATAACGTCTTCTGCACGGCTTCGAGCGAATCAAATCGGGTATTATTAAAGCTGTTGAGATAGAGTTTAAAAGACTTTGATTCGACAATATTCAGCGAATCATATGGCACATAGCAGCGTAATATAGCGACTTGAGGCATGCCATTTTTGTTTAGCCAGGATAATTCATAACCATTCCAAATGTCATTCCCAGTAAACGGTAATGTATTGCTCAAACCAATCATATCGCGGTTTAACGTCCGTGGAACGGGTTGAAGCTGCTTCGGGTCATATTGGTCCGAATAACTCACGGTTTTGCCTAAGGCTAATTCGGCTAATTCAACTTTATTATGGTAATCTTGGCTCATGACAAAACGGGGTAAGTAAACATTGTCTTATTCTACCCAAAAATGACTACAAGGTGTTGAACTATATGCAATCTCAGTGGCAAAAATTTGTGGAGCAGTATGCTCAGTCTGTCAAGTTAAGCACACAGTACGATCCCGAATGGCCTTCGGCATGTCTCATTGACGATGTGAGTACGTTGACTGAAGGGGATGTCGTAACCTGGGTTCCTGTCGCGCGACCATTGAATGCGATGACTGAGTTTACCGATGCATTAGGCATTACATTACCGCAATCGCTCAACGACTTTTATACCGCTTTTTATGCTGACCATTTAACGGTTAATTTAGCCCAAGGTGATATTTCGCTATTACAAGCTTGGAATGCGGATGATTTTGCTCGATGGCAAGAAAACCTCATCGGGCACGTATTGATGAAGCGTCGTTTAAAACAAGCTGAAACGTTATTTATTGGATTACCTTCAAATGATGATTATTTGATCAGTGTGTTGCTCAGTACCGGAGAAGTCGTCCTAGAGCCTGTAGGTAAGCCTCCACAAGAAATCATAGCCTCGGATATGAATCAGTTCATCGCTTTATGCCATGACAGTATCAGTTAGCCTTTAATGCGGCCTTGAGTTGTATTACTTGTTCCTGTAATTCAGTAATACTTTCCTGTTGGGATAGCACCATTTGTATTAAACTCGCTAAATCGTTCGGTGTAGCGGGTGTTTTTGTTTGGTTATTAACGTCATTGGATTCGTTGGTCTGAATCATTTCTGGTGCCCGTTCTCCTCCTTTATAAGCATTAATACTTTTAATGATAGCCGGCAAAGGCAGGCTTGACGTTGCTTTCGCTTTAACTAGCCCGACTGAAATTGGCAGGGAATTGGCGTCAAGTTGGGCGCAGATCTGCAATATATGTTGATGTGTAGAATGTTTCATAAAACCTATTATTTGGTTGATCTGACTAAAAAAAAGCGTTTATCGCCATGTTGCACTTCGGCTGTAAAGTGTAATGTTCAATATAATCAATTGGTTATGATTTTATTTGAGCTGGCACGGCACTTGTAATGAGAATAGTAACCGTTTAACGAAAAATATAATAGTTACATATACAAGGAAACCAATATGCACCTCAGCAAAAAAATTCAAGTCATTTCTTTAGCCTCTTTATTAATGGTCTCACTAAGCGGTTGCGTTATCGCGATTGGCGATGATGACTATAATAATGACAGCCAGCATAGTAATTGGGAGTCGCGTGAAAAAAATAACCGTGCTCACATACAAAGCATGGTTATTGGTGCGAGTTATTTAGATATTACTAATAAAATGGGGATCGCTGATTTTAATGAAGTACTTAGTGGTAACGCAAATAACTACCAAGTTTTGTATTATCGCACGCAACGTCAAGACAGTGATGGCATTACCACCAAAGACGAATGCACACCGTTAGTGTTTAGTAATGGTGAATTAATAGGTTGGGGAATGAGTTTCGTCCAGAGCTTATAGCCAATTAGCGGGTCTTTTACTGATTTAACATAAACGATGATAGATCTTTTTACTTACTAAACGAGTTATAT
>JAQXDG010000078.1 GCA_029251505.1 Glaciecola sp.
ATTAGTCAGTTAGTTAGCAGGGCTAACGCAAGGGTAAAGCAAGAATAAAAAAAGGACAGCCAATGGCTGTCCTTGTGTATAAGTAATGCAGTAAATCCGCTACATATGGCGCACAATAAATAACATATCCGACATGCCTACTAAATTTTCAACTTTGTTGTGTGATTATTGAACAGTACAACCATTTATTTTGTAAGTGATTGAGCGGCGTCACAATATTCTAACGATAACTGTTCACCTAAAGCATCAACCACCGCTTTATAAGTGACTAACCCTTTGTGTACGTTTAATCCGTTCAGCAAATGTGGGTCATCTAGCATCGCTTGCTTAGGCCCTTTATTGGCTAAGGCTAAACCAAATGGTAATGTTGCATTGTTTAACGCCATTGTCGCGGTACGAGCCACGCCACCTGGCATGTTAGCAACACAATAATGCACAACATCATCAATGATATAAACGGGATCTTGATGTGTTGTTGCTTTAGATGTCTCAAAACAACCACCTTGGTCAATAGCAACATCAACCAAAACTGACCCTTTTTTCATATTAGCGATATGTTCGCGGGTTAATAACTTCGGTGCCGCTGCTCCGGGAATTAATACCGCGCCGACCACCAAATCTGCAGCTTGAGTGTACTGAGTGATAGCATCGTTAGTTGAATAAACAGTGCGAACGCGACCACCAAAAATATCATCTAGTTCACGTAAACGCGGAAGTGAACGGTCTAAAATAGTGACTTCAGCGCCTAAGCCAATCGCCATTTTCGCGGCATTTGTACCAACAACACCACCACCAATGATCACAACTTGACCTGGAGCAACACCTGGAACACCACCTAATAAAGTCCCGTTACCACCTTGGGCTTTTTCTAAATAATGCGCACCAGCTTGGATCGCCATGCGGCCAGCCACTTCACTCATTGGCGCTAATAAAGGTAATGCACCAAATTTATCAGTCACCGTCTCGTAGGCGATACAGGTTGCTTTTGATTCGACTAACAACTGAGTTTGAGTTGGATCAGGCGCTAAATGTAAGTAGGTATACAATAGTTGACCTTCACGTAACATTTTACATTCATTGGGTTGCGGCTCTTTTACTTTTACGATCATTTCTGCTTCAGCAAAAATCTCAGAAGCACTATCAATAATCTTTGCACCGGCTAATGTGTAGTCTTCATCGGTGAAGCCAATACCTGCACCAGCTTGAGTTTCAACTAATACGGAATGCCCATGTTGCACAAACTCACTTGCAGCAGCTGGAGTTAAGCCAACACGGTATTCATGATTTTTTATTTCTTTAGGTACACCAATAATCATTTGCCAATCTCTGTAATAAATAAAAAACCGATTATATAGACTTTTGCATGGTAATAAATTTCTTATTTTTCAAATTTGCAGTATAATATTTTGCAAAATAACGATATGGCGAAATATTAAATGTTGATAAAAACACCAAAACACATTGATAACCTTGATCGTGCAATATTAAATGCGCTCCAAACCGATGGGCGGATGTCAAATGTCGATCTAGCGAATCAAATTGGCTTAAGTCCTTCACCGTGTCTAGAGCGAGTTAAACGTCTTGAACAACAAGGTTACATTACGGGCTACAGTGCCAGTGTTGACCCGGTTAAGCTTGGGGCGGCGATGTTGGTGTTTGTTGAGATCTCATTATCGAAAACCTCACCAGACATATTTGCAGATTTTTCAGCAGCGGTTCAGCAACAAGATGATATACAAGAGTGTCATTTGGTATCGGGTAACTTTGATTTTTTATTAAAAACCCGTGTGGCGGATATGGCGAGTTACCGTAAATTGTTAGGAGATACATTATTGCGTTTACCAGGTGTAAGAGAATCAAGGAGTTATGTCGTCATGGAAGAGGTTAAACATTCAAATAAAATTAAAATCAATATTACTGGACGTTAATTTGAACATAAGCTGTGGTAGAATATTCAATAGTATAAATATACTCAAACTAACTGGTTTTTTTCCCTCAATCAGATGCATTAATGTTAGGTAGATAATGGCTCAACTTACTGGTATTCAACGTATTTTCGAAACGGGCATGATCGTTTGCACCGTCCTTGCGTTATTCATTTTTTTATCTTTGATGTCATTTCATCAGGCTGATCCAGGTTGGACTCAAACAGGCTTGCAACCGGTCATCCAAAATTGGATGGGACCAGCGGGTGCTAAATTAGCCGATTTATTATTTTTCTCTTTAGGTTATTTAGCCTACAGTTTACCTTTTTTATTTGCGTTAATCGGCTGGCTAGCATTTCAGCAAGTAAAACAACTTTTAGATTTAGATTTTTTAAATATTGGTTTACGTCTCATTGGTGTGATATTTATCGCCATTGGGATCAGCGGTTTAGCCAGTATTAACTTTGATGACATGTATTACTTTTCTGCAGGCGGTTTATTTGGTGATGTCATTTCGAGTGCATTACTTCCGCAGTTTAATTTTGTAGGCACGACCGTTTTACTGTTAAGTTTTTTTGCCACGGGTTTTACGTTAGCATCAGGGATATCTTGGTTAGATGTGGTTGATGCCATTGGTGCTAGTACCTTGTGGGCGGGTAAAAAAGCCATTGCTATACCGCAAGGGGTAGGGCAGTTGTCATTGCCTAGTCCTAAGTTGTTATCAACTCAGAAAGACACGGATGATTCAAATGATATTTCCATTTCAACATTACGACCGACAGAGCCTGCGGCAGATGATCGTCCTTTTAACATCAAGCATGAAACGTTATATAAAGTGCCAGAAGAGATTTTAGATGATGAACCGGAGACCTTAATTAACGTAGATACGATGAGTTCAGATATATCATTAGGTGCCATTACCCCAGAAATAACCATTGATTATGATACTCCAGCACAAGCAGAACCTCTTATGGATGCTGCGGTGGTATCATCTCCACTAGTCAAAAGTGTGATGAAACATAAGCATGTAGAAAAACCAGAAGGCGAGCGACCATCGTTTGCGTTACTTGATCGTGCTGACAAGATTAAAAATCCGATTACAGAAGAAGAACTAGAGGGTATTTCACGTTTAGTTGAAGAAAAACTCGCTGACTTTAATATTTCAGCGCAAGTGGTAGGGGTCTATCCTGGCCCTGTTATTACCCGCTTTGAGTTAGATCTTGCCCCAGGCGTCAAAGTTAGCAAGATCACGACGTTATCCAAGGATTTAGCCCGTGCCATGTCCGCAATCTCTGTACGTGTGGTCGAAGTTATCCCAGGAAAATCAGTGATTGGTCTAGAATTACCTAATAAAAACCGAGATATGGTGAGATTAAGTGAAGTGATTGAGGGCGAATCATTCCAATCCGTTTCATCGCCACTAACTATGGTATTGGGTGCCGATATTTCGGGTAAGCCTGTGGTTGTTGATTTAGCCAAAATGCCACATTTACTGGTTGCCGGTACGACCGGCTCTGGTAAATCTGTTGGGGTAAACGTGATGATCTTAAGTTTGCTGTACAAGTCTTCACCTGAAGATGTACGCATGATCATGATTGATCCGAAAATGCTAGAGCTATCGGTATATGAAGGGATTCCGCATCTATTAGCCGAAGTTGTGACTGACATGAAAGAAGCGGCTAATGCCTTGCGCTGGTGTGTAGGGGAAATGGAACGTCGCTATCGTCTGATGAGTGCATTAGGTGTGCGTAACCTCAAAGGTTATAACGCCAAAGTACTCAAAGCCATTGCTGATGGTCAACCGATTAAAGATCCATTGTGGCAACAAGGCGACAGTATGGATGCCCAAGCCCCAGATTTAACGAAGCTACCGGCTATTGTGGTTGTGGTTGATGAATTTGCTGACATGATGATGATTGTGGGTAAAAAAGTCGAAGAATTAATTGCACGAATTGCCCAAAAAGCCCGTGCGGCAGGGATACATTTAATCTTAGCGACACAGCGTCCGTCAGTTGATGTTATTACGGGTTTAATTAAAGCCAATATTCCAACTCGAATTGCATTCCAAGTTTCAAGCAAAATCGATTCTCGAACTATTCTTGATCAACAAGGTGCTGAAGCATTATTAGGCATGGGTGATATGTTGTATTTACCACCGGGTACCGGTGTACCAACCCGTGTGCATGGTGCGTTTGTTGACGATCACGAAGTCCATGCGGTAGTGGGTGATTGGAAGAAACGCGGTGCACCCGAATACATTGATGAGATACTTAACCCTGAAGTCGGTGGCGAAGTACTTCTTCCTGGGGAGCAGGCAGAAAACGCGGATCAAGAAATGGATGTATTTTATGATGAAGCCGTTGCGTTTGTTACTGAAACCAGAAAAGCGTCGGTTTCATCCGTGCAGCGTAAGTTCCGCATTGGTTATAACCGCGCGGCACGTTTAGTTGAACAAATGGAACAAAGCGGCATCGTGTCGGCGCCCGGTCACAATGGTAATCGAGAAGTATTAGCTGCCCCCGCACCAAGAGATTAATAAGGATTCATATATGTACTCATTCAGTCAACATAAGCATGCTACACGTCTCGGCGTGGCGTTATGCCTATTGTTATTCACATCCAGTACTTTAGCAGAAGTAATCAATGATAAACCCGCACTGCGTGGTTTATTGGCAAAAATTACTACACTGCAAGCTAGCTTTACCCAGGTGGTCAATGACAGGGAAGGTAAGCCATTACAAAGCAGTTCTGGTAACTTGATCTTACAACAACCTGACCGCGTTTATTGGCAGGTACTCGTACCAGATGAAACACGCTTAATCGCTAACGGTGAACGTGTTTTTTATGTCGATGAATTTGTTGAACAAGTATCCATTTTTTCACAAAAAGATATGGTCGCTAATAATCCATTAATGCTGCTAACATCGAGTGATGATCAAGTATGGGAACAGTTTTCGGTGGTACAACAGAACTTGGCTTTTGTGGTTACTCCGATCAACAATGAAGGCCAAATCACGCAATTAACATTACGCTTTATTCAAGATGAGTTAACTCAGTTTACGTTATTAGATAATCAAGGGCAGGTGAGTCAGTTTACATTAAACGGGACTGTATTAAATATGCCGTT
>JAQXDG010000001.1 GCA_029251505.1 Glaciecola sp.
CGTTCACGTAAACACAATGAGGCGAATTTAGAAAACAATCGTGATGGGCATAATCATAACTTGAGTTACAATTATGGCGTTGAAGGCGAGACAAATGATGTGGTGATTTTGAGTTTACGTGAACGGCAAAAGCGCAATTTGATCGCGTCAATGCTCTTCGCCCAGGGAACACCCCATTTTTTATCAGGCGATGAGTTAAGTAAAACTCAGTTAGGTAACAACAACGCTTATTGCCAAGATAATGAGCTCAATTATCTTGACTGGCACTTAATCAAAACCCAATCAGACTTTTTATCCTTTTGTCAGTATTGCATCGCAATTAAACGTAATAGTCGAATTTTGACTGACGCACAATTAGCTGACGATAGTTATTTGTCACACAATAATATGGCTGAGGTGAATTGGTATAAGATTGATGGGAGTGATAAAGGCGATAGCGACTGGGAGCATCCTGATGTACAAGGATTTGCCGTCGAAATGATTGAAGCAACCAACGGCATATCATCTACAGATCTTGAACATTGGTTATTATGTATCAACGCCAGCACTAGCGATGAAACAATGGTGTTACCAGCGTTGCCGCAAGGGGCGCGTTGGGAAGTCTTACTAGATACGCGAATGTCAGAGTTTAGACCAAGCGGTAATTACATTCCTAAACCTGAATTTGTGATCTCAAATCGCTCTGTCGTCTTATTTAAAGTAGACCACAAAACAACGGATTAAGAAGGACTTCACGATGCAACTAACTAAAGATGAATTACGTTCAAAACTGTCTACGGATGCGTATTATGTCACTCAAGAGAAAGGCACTGAACGACCATTCACTGGTGAATTTAATGATCACTGGGATGCTGGTCAGTATCATTGTGTCTGTTGTGATGCGCCATTATTTACTCAAGCACATAAATTTAATGCGGGTTGTGGTTGGCCGTCTTTTTACGAACAAACAGATGACCAAAACGTGGTTTTCCGGCAAGACGATACCCATGGTATGAGTCGCACTGAGATTGTTTGCAAGCAATGTGATGCGCATCTTGGGCATGTGTTTACTGATGGACCTGCGCCAACCGGACAACGTTACTGTGTTAACTCTGTGTCTTTGACATTTTCACCTGATAGTGACGAATAATTCGCAAAATTAGGCCAATAACATCATTTATATGAAATATTAAGACAATTTTCATGCGTTTTTAGTATTAGTTTACGGCGCATTTTTGTAATCTAATTTCTATTTTCATTATAGGATGTTCGTTTTTATGACGGCATGTGGGATAAAACCCAAAAGCATGTTGTAATCCTACATACAGACGCGTTTATTTTTCCTCAATATTAACAAATTCTGTAATAAATCAACAGTTTGGCATTATGCTCCGACACGTTTACACTACCCGAGAATTATACCGAAAAGCGATGCATTGATGCATGCTTGATTAATATTTTAAGACTCATTTAAGGGTGGACAATGAATCAACAAGTTGAACAGGATCTCCAAAACAGTTGGCAGGAGCGTCAGGAATACGCAGAAAGGATGTTGCCGCTAATTGGTAAACTTTATCGCAATCGAGCAATTGAAATATCTGTCTATGGTCGTTCATTATTAAATGCGAGCGCAATTGATGTGATCAAAGCACATCGCTCTGTGCGTTTGCATGAAGGACAAAAATTACGTTTACGTGAATCTTTTCCAATTGTTGAAGCATTATCTGTCTTACAACTTGCCCCTGCGCAAATCGATGTAGGAAAACTTGCTTGGGAATTTAACTATGGACGTGGTAAAGAACAAACAGAGTTAGGTGCGTTCTTAAATCAAGAACTATCAGACATAGTTAATCAAGGTGATGAGCAAGCACCTCAAGATGTGGTGTTGTATGGTTTTGGACGGATTGGTCGTTTATTAGCGCGCTTGTTAATTGAACGTCAAGGTACCAATAACAAATTACGTTTGCGCGCTATTGTCGTGCGTGGCGGTGGTGAAGGCGATTTAGAAAAACGCGCAAGTTTACTGCGTCGTGATTCAGTGCACGGTCCATTTAACGGTAGCATCACAGTGGATAAAGAGCGTAATGCATTACTAGCCAATGGTTCGTTTATCCAAATTATTTATGCCAATAGCCCTCAAGAAGTCGATTACACTCAATATGGCATCGATAATGCAATTGTCGTTGACAATACCGGGATGTGGCGTGACCGCGATGGCTTAGGTATCCATTTGCAATCCAAGGGCGCGAGAAAAGTGTTGCTCACCGCTCCGGGTAAAGGCGATATCAAAAATATCGTGCATGGGGTTAACCATACTGACATTCTTGATTCTGATGTGATCATGTCGGCAGCTAGCTGTACCACAAATGCGATAACACCAGTGTTAAAAGTCTTAGATGAAAAATTTGGGATCCTCAATGGGCATGTGGAAACGGTACATTCCTATACCAATGATCAAAACCTGATTGATAATTTCCATAAAGGTGAGCGTCGCGGACGCAGTGCTCCGCTCAATATGGTATTGAGTGAAACTGGCGCAGCCACGGCGGTAGCCAAAGCTTTCCCTAAATTAGCCGGTAAGCTAACGGGGAATTCGATTCGTGTCCCTACGCCGAATGTATCAATGGCTATTTTGAGTTTAAATTTGGAAACGACAACGACCAAAGACGAAGTAAATGATTATATACAATACGCGTCGTTATTTTCTGACTTGCAGCATCAAATTGATTTCACGCGGTCTACAGAAATAGTGTCAAGCGATTTAGTCGGGGCTAGAGCGACCTCAATTATTGATTCGACGGCGACAATTGTTTCTGAAAACCGTGTCAACTTATACGTGTGGTATGACAACGAGTTCGGTTATAGCTGTCAAGTTATGCGAGTAGTGCGAGACATGGCGGGAATTACATCGCCGACACTACCCAAATAACACGACAAAAATAATGACACTTCTGTACCCTACGTCCTATAAATTACCGCAGAGTAATGACGCCACAGAGTAATAATAAAAAGCCTGATTTGAAGTGCCGCCACTGAATCAGGCTTTTTTATGAAAATAAATGACATCCTAGACCGGTCTTCATGTAGGATTAGACGCTAAGTATAGGAAATGACATGTCAAAAAAATCTTCAATCAAGCCTTCCGCGCAGCCTTCATCGGCAATAAAAAAAGCTAAAACCTTACGTGGTTATGCATCTGAGATTGTGATGGTGTGTGTCGTTGTTGGAGCGATATTTGCGTTTCAACAACGCAATATGTTACCCAGTGATGGCTCTGTGACTTTGCCTGATACGCAATTTGTGACGTTAGCTGGCAATACCCGAATGTTGTTAGCCGATGATAAGCCAACGTTGGTTTATATTTTTGCACCTTGGTGTTCTATTTGTCGATTAAGTATCAATAACCTAGACAGTCTCGATCCGAATAAAGTGAATGTCGTGCGCATTGCTGTTGACTATCAACATGCCGAAGAATTATCTGAATTTGTCCGTGATGTTGGTGTGCAAGGTGATGTGTTATTAGGCAATCGACAAACAATGCAAGATTTTAAAGTCACCGCGTTTCCAAGTATTTATATTCTGCAACCGAATGGCAGTGTGGTCGGTCGTTCTGTGGGTTACACTACGTCTTTGGGTCTAAAGTTACGCACCGCTTTTGAATAAATAACTTTGCGTCAAACCTAGTATTTTTCACCACTAATTGGTAAATTACTAAAAAGAAAAATAACAAGGTTCGATTCCATGCAAATCAATGCTAAATTCGACAGTGGCAACATTCATGTCGTCTCTGCTGATTCCCCCGATGCGATACGTTTACGCATCAACTGTGACAACCAATCTAATTTTTATCAATGGTTCCATTTTCGCTTACATACTCAAGCGATGGTCAATCATACTATCATTATCGAAGATCTTACTAAGTCAGCTTATCCTAAAGGATGGGAAGGCTATCAAGCACTGGCTAGTTACGACCGTGATGAATGGTTTCGGGTTGATACCCAGTTTGATGGCGATGAGTTAACCATTGATGTGACACCAGAATATGAAGTGATGTATTTTGCTTATTTTATTCCTTATAGCTATGACCGATATTTGAATTTACTGGCTTCTGCGCAAACTTCATTTGATTGCCAACATGTTTTATTGGGTGAAACCGTCGATGGACGTGATGTCTCTATGCTTGTAATCGGCGACCCGCAGAGCGATGAGGCTAAACTCAATATATGGGTGACAGCACGTCAACATCCTGGCGAAAGTATGGCGTCATGGTGTGTTGAAGGGCTGATTGAACGTTTGTTGGATGAAAATGATGGCTTATCTCGTGATTTACTCAATCATGCTGTATTTTATATCGTGCCAAACATGAACCCTGATGGCTCTGTGCGCGGTCATCTTCGCACTAATGCGGTTGGCGTAAATCTAAACCGTGAGTGGCAAACCCCGTCATTAGAAACTAGTCCGGAAGTGTATCATGTGTTACATAAAATGCGTGAAACTGGGGTCGACATGTATTTAGACTTGCATGGCGATGAAGCACTGCCATATAATTTTGTTGCAGGTTCTGAAGGGGTGCCTAATTACGATGAGCGTATGGCAGGTTTAGAAAATACGTTTAAACAATCGTTACTCAATGCAACCCCTGAATTTCAAGATGTCTACGGTTACCCGAAAGACAAACCTGGAGAAGCGAATTTAACCGTTGCCTCTAATGCCGTAGCCCATCAGTTTAATTGTATGGCTTATACATTAGAAATGCCGTTTAAAGATAATGCAGATTTACCGGATGCGGCTTTCGGCTGGTCAGTACCTCGCTGTGCGCAGCTGGGAGAAGACTTGTTGATCCCAATCCGTGCAGTAGTAAATAAATTAAAGACAACACAATAATAATATCAATAAAACAACAATAATAATGACTTAAAAGGAAAATATAAAGTGGATGCACTATATAACGTACTACA
>JAQXDG010000006.1 GCA_029251505.1 Glaciecola sp.
GGTAGTAACATTTATATTGGTCAAAAACACCGCTAGGTCATTGCTCTTGTTGGTCAATTAAATTGGTTGACAAACCCAATTAGCAAAGTTAAGTTTTAACCATACCATTTATAAAATTATACGTTTTTATGTTTGTTTTCGTTCCCTAAAATTGGGTAACGAATACGTCACAATTAAGAGGAATTACTAATGAGTCAAAGTGAACATTTTTCATTTGGAAACGAAACTGAAATTGAAGATATTGGCGGTGGTTTGAAGCGTCAAATGTTAGGTTACAACCATGAACTAATGGCTGTTAAAATCTGGTTTGACAAAGGGGCTGAGGGCTATGTTCATGCACACCGTCATTCACAAGTATCACATGTTGTTGAAGGTGAATTTCATGTCAATGTTGATGGTGTGATTAAGGTACTTAAAGCCGGAGATAGCTTCTTTGTTCCTCCTTTTTCTGATCACGGTGCGGTCTGCCCTACCGGTGGTATTTTAATTGATGTGTTTAGTCCGCCACGTGAAGATTTCGTTGAAGGTTTAGACGCACCAGTATAATCTGGTAGTTTAACAATACTCTCTAAAACCGGCATCAAAGCATATTTTGATACCGTTTTTTTTATCATTTATTTTTACTTTCTCTCTATTGTGTTCCTAGAATTTGCATCCATAATAATGATGCATTTTTACATTAAGGAATATTTATGCACACGCATCATTCAATTGCGTTATGCCAGCTAGGTCGCGAATTAGCCCTAGCGTCATTAAAACCATTATTACTCAACGATTTTTCCGCTCAGCAATATCGAGATGCATATCAGATCCAGATTGATGACGGCGAAATTTGGCTATTTGACTATGGGATCATTGTTAGTTGGAATGTATCTCAAGCTGACCGTGAGTCATTTATTGATTCCATTGCCGCATATATTGTTGAACCTGCACAAAAAATCGCACTGGAACATTACAAATATACACTTAATGTCGATGCGCCTTTGAGCATTAAACATGATGTGATTAGTTTGCCTAATAATGAGCCGCTAACACGACTTGCATTAAGTCATGCTTTTGCCCAGTCTTATAAATTGTCATTTTTTGAAGATCAAGCGCAACGGGTCATCCAAGAAAATACCGATTTGTCCAAAACATTGGCTCACACAGGTGAGATCCCGTTAAATCGCAAAGAGTTAGCGAAACTCCGTGGTCGGTTATTTGCTACCAGTAGCGATATCATATTACACTTTAATCTATTGGATACGCCTGAGTTTTTTTGGGACTATCCTGAATACGAACCGATATACCAAATAGGGTCGAAATATTTAGAATTAGCCCCTCGATTAGGTATATTGAATCATAAGCTAGAAACGATACAAACGTTGTTAGATATGCTTTCTCAGGAACAAAATCATAAACATTCTGCATTTTTAGAATGGATCATTATCGTGCTTATTGCCGTCGATATCTTGATTTATTTTTTCCCAAAAGAACTGATCTTCTAACCAAATAATCCGTAAATTTTGGGTGTATCCAAATACCTTGGCACACCCATACTACCAAAGTCGTACAAAGCGTTTGTTATTAATTCGTTATCTTTGCCAAATAAACTGTATAACCACTAGGAAAAGAAACACATGAAAATTGAATCTCAAGTCTTACATCATGGCTTTAAATCTGATCTAACGACCAAATCCGCCGCTGTTCCCATTTACCAAACCACGTCTTTTACCTTTGACGATACCCAACACGGCGCCGATCTATTTGATTTAAAGGTACCAGGAAATATCTACTCTCGGATTATGAATCCGACAAACAATGTCTTAGAAGAACGTTTAGCCGCCATTGAAGGTGGCATTGCTGCATTATGTGTATCGTCAGGTATGGCGGCAATTACCTATGCGATCCAAGCCTTAACCCAAGTCGGTGATAATATTATTTCTACCAGCCAGCTGTATGGCGGCACCTATAATTTATTTGCACACACGCTACCGCGCCAAGGTGTAGAAGTTCGTATGACTTCGTTTGATGATCTATCGTCGATCGAAGAATTAATTGATGATAATACTAAAGCTATTTTTTGTGAATCCATTGGTAACCCTGCTGGCAATGTCGTCGATTTAGAAGCGTTATCTGACATTGCGCATAGTTTTGGCATTCCGGTCATTGTCGATAACACCGTTGCTACTCCAGTATTATGTCGCCCCTTTGAGCATGGTGCGGATATCGTCATCCACTCTTTAACTAAATATATCGGTGGTCACGGTACGACAATTGGGGGCGCGATTATTGATTCAGGACGATTTGATTGGGTCGCTAATAAAGCACGGTTCCCATTATTAAATGAGCCAGATCCGTCCTATCATGGTGTGGTATACACCGAAGCATTAGGTCCTGCTGCGTATATTGGTCGTTGCCGCGTAGTACCATTGCGTAACACAGGCGCAGCCTTAGCACCACATAGCGCGTTTTTATTATTACAAGGTCTTGAGACCCTGCCATTAAGAATGGAGCGTCACTGTGATAATGCTCAAGCCCTAGCGGAATACTTAAGCGAGCATGAACAGGTTAGTTGGGTTAATTACGCCGGATTAGAGAGCAGTCGTTATCATGCAACTTGTCAAAAAATGTCTCATGGTAAAGCATCTGGGATTATCAGTTTTGGGATCAAATCCAATGATCCGATTGCCGCAGGCGGTAAATTTATCGATGCCTTAGATATGATTTTACGTTTGGTCAATATTGGTGATGCTAAATCACTTGCATGTCATCCAGCGAGTACGACTCACCGTCAATTAGATGAAAAAGAACTGGCTAGTGCCGGTGTATCACAGGACTTAGTACGTATATCTGTCGGTATCGAACACATCGACGATATTATTGCTGATGTTGAACAAGCGATACAAAAAGCGGTCAGTTAAGATAAATCATGGATATCTGTTTGTTTCGTAGTGATTTTTAACGCAAAACACATTATGATTGCGTTAATCATTCTTCTAAATATTACAGATATCCATGAGCCAACATTCTTTTGATGATGTACCTAACATTCGTGTCGATGCCTCTGATCGTTCCGTCCAAGCCCATAATCCAAATGGGACCCCACCACCTGTAACGACCGTTGTCAAAGCTAGTAACCAAAGCTTAGTCATTAGTGCATTGTTATTGGCACTGTTATCAACGGGTGCTGCCGGTTATTTACTATATAACCAACAACAAAGCCAACTGGCTTTTGACAATGCTACTGCACGTATCCTTGAATTAGAGAATCGTTTATCTGCTACCGGTGAGGAAATGGGTAACTCCACGGTCGCATTACAAGTAAAAGTCACAGAATTAGCCAATCGCTTAGAAGAATTATGGCAACAAATGGATAAATTATGGGCATCAGCATGGCGTCGTAATCAATCTGAAATAAAAGACTTAACCAAAGTCGTTGAAGATAACCGCACCCAAGCGCAATCAAATGTTAATTCAGTTACTGAGTCCCTTAGCAAAGGGCTAGCCTCATCTGAAACCAAATTTGACGCGCTACAAAATGACTTTAATTCTGCGAAAAATGAAATTTTATCCGTGAGTATGGAACTTGAGACGATTAAACAAGGTTTGCTAAATGGACAAGATGCTAATGTTGTCATCAATGAAAAAATTGCCATATTAGAGCAACGTAATACCGCTTTACGTAGTCAAGTATCGTTGATTGAAAAGGCGATGGCGAGTAAATCTAGTCCGACCGGCGTTTAGGTAAATTGCATTACATTATTATCAGATATATCAAGTTATCATCGTTTGCCTCTCGCTATTTGCCGTCAATATGTCTAAAATTGACGAAAAATAATAACAACGAGTTGTCATGCAATCCCCTTTATCAGTGTTAATTATCGGTGTCGGTGCCTTTACCCATGGCCTAGCACGCACATTACAAGACGCAGGCGCCAACGTCATCGTCTGGTTAAGTCGCGATTATGGTCATTATGGCCCACAACAAAGCTGTGCGACCTATGATGAAGATGATTTTGCCTCCCCTATCGAATTATTAGACACACACGCCTGTGACATCATGATCCCGATGTCGATTGATTGGGCTCAACAGACTTGGGCGCGAGAATTGTGTGCACGTATAGCCGTATTTTGTCCCTCTGGCGATGCGTTGTTAATTGAACGTGATCGTGCCTTTGCGCAACATATTGGTGAAGAAGCAGGCATTGTATTTCCACGCTCATTTGTCGCGCAAAATCGTCTCGATGCACAAGATTTTTTGGATACTCACCCCGATCCTTATGTGATCAAAAACACCCTTTGTTCACCGACTAGCCCGATCCATACTATTGTGTGCGAAACCTTAGCCGACACACAAAGTTGGTTGGATCGGATTGATTATGCTGAAGGCGTCTTTTTTCAAGAATACATGGGTCATAAAGAAGCGGGTCATATTGTGTTTGTACAAAATGGAAACATCACCTCTTTGGTCAGTAACCAAGAATACAAACGCGCGTTTAACGGCAACATGGGAAAAATTGCAGGTGCACCTTTAGGCGGATTGATTGAAGCCGACCCTGATGATAAATACGATTTAGCTAAAAAATTAATTGCGCCACTGCAACCGTGGCTTAAACAAGTCAATTATACCGGCCCATTGCAAGTGACGGCTATCCTCAAAAATAATATTTGGTCAGTCATTGAGTACAACTCTCGTTTAGGAGTGACTTGTGGCCCTATGATCATGCGGATGCTCAACAACCCACTGGATATGCTTAAAGCTGTAATAGATGGAAGCCCCTTTATCCCTGATTTTAAGACCGATAAACCGATGGGCTGCTCGATTACCCTTGCCGGCTATGGCTATCCGTTTTTAGAAGTGACAGGGCCAGCCTTCCCACTGACATTACCAACAGCCTTATCTAGCGATAAGGGTGATGTATGGCTTAACGAAGTCAAAGCAGGAAAAGCGATCTCGCCATCTACAGTGTTAGCCGATGGACACCGTTTATTAGATGTGAACGCCTTTGGTCAAGATAAAGGCACAGCAGTAGCACGCGCGTATGCGCTTATGCAGGATGTGGGTTGTTCAAATAGTTATTATCGCACTGATATTGGTGACACCATGTGGCCACCGGGAGCGGAATAATGAAAGCATCGAATCATTATGCAGGCATCCGTAGTGCATGGGTTGAAATTGACCATACTCAGTTAATCAAAAACTTTACATTAATTAACGCTGATACCCCGGCGCATTTAAAAAAACTCTGTGTGGTTAAAGACCAGGCCTATGGCCATGGCGCAGTCGTAGTAGCTCAAGCGGCTGCTGATGCCGGCTATGATTATTTAGCGGTCGAAACCATCGATGAAGCAATTGAATTACGCGAAGCTGACATAAGCCTACCGATACTGATTTTTGGCGAAGTCAATGATGCCGAATTTGCAGCTTGTTTGGCTTACCAAATCACCTGTTGTGTTAATGATATTGATAAAGCCGTTAGATTTAATCAGTTTGCGAAAGCGTATGTTGCACAAGCATCGTCGGTTGCAGCCTCATCTTTACAAAAAACTATGGCAGGACAATCGACTATCAACGTCCATATCGAAATCGATACAGGTATGAGTCGTTGGGGTGTGCGCTGGGATGAAGCCCTCCCTATAATTGAATATATCGCCAACGAATGTGAATATTTACACATTGAAGGGATCATGAGTCATTTTGCGATGTCCGATGAAGCGGATAAAACCTACGCTAATACTCAACACAGCCGTTTCGTCACTGTCATAGACGCGATTGCACAAACCGATATCCAAATAGAACTAGTTCACATGTCCAATACGGGCGGATTACTAGACTTACCCCATGCTCATTTTACTATGATCAGAAGTGGGATTTTGCATTTAGGCGTGTATCCATCATTAGTGTGCAAACGCATCGAAGGATTAGCACCTGTGATGTCAGTAAAGGCGAGCATTCCCGCTTTGCGGCAATTACGTGAAGGCGATCGTGTTGGCTATGGTATGCATTTTACCGCTACTAAACCAATGCTCATTGCTATTTTGCCCATTGGCTATGGCGATGGTTACCCGCGAGTACGTAATGAAGGATATGTGTTGATCCACGGTCAACGCTGCCCCGTTGTCGGTGGTAATGCGATGGATGCAACTATGGTTGATGTGTCACATTTACCCGATGTGGCGATTGGTGATGAAGTGGTATTGATGGGTGGTCAAGGTGAGGAATGGATCGACCCTCGCGATTTAGTTAAATGGAAAAAAACCGTGTGCTATGAAATTCTTACGGGATGGCGGGCGCGGTTGCCGCGAAGGTATGTATAGATACAACTTTTGAATAAAGCTATTATTCGTGACTTTTATTACATCATCAATTTTGTTATGATTTGATTCTTATTTTGATGAGGTGATATT
>JAQXDG010000080.1 GCA_029251505.1 Glaciecola sp.
ATGCTATCAGTGCGCGTACCTGTAATGTCGGCGTCAAAAGCGTGCCTTTGATTAATAATGACTTAGGCGACTTCCAACTCGATGTTGCTAACATTATTGCTGCCAGTAACAATGTGAAATTAGTGTTTATCTGCGCGCCCAATAATCCAACAGGCACACTGCCATCGCGTTTGGATATTGAAATGATTATTCAACATTATGCGCAGACGGCATTAGTGGTCATTGATGAAGCCTACATCGAATTTACTGATGAGCCGCATTTATCATTATTAGCCCAATATCCCAATGTCGTCGTATTACGCACATTGTCCAAAGCCTTTGCATTAGCGGGTTTGCGTTGTGGTTTTACGTTAGCACAACCGGATATTATCCATGAACTGCTTAAAGTCATTGCACCCTACCCACTCTCAGCCCCCGTTGCAGATATTGCTGCACAAGCTTTATCAGCAGAGGGCTTAAAACGGATGCGTGAGCAAGTCGCCTCTATTTTACACGAACAAGTCGCACTGGTTGATGACCTTGCGAGTATTGGAGATATTGAATTAGTCGGTGCACAAACCGGTAATTTTATCTTATTCCGTACGATTCACAAAGATGCACTGATGCAATTTTTGGTACATCACAAGGTCTTTATACGGGACCAATCCAAACAACAACAATTGGAAAACTGTTTACGCATTAGTACTGGTAATGCCGCTGAAAATGCGCGTTTATTAGAACTCATTACCCAGTTTTATCAAATTCAGGAAGCTACCGCATTATGAGCAACTCAAGCTTAGCACAACCGATTTTATTTATTGACCGTGATGGAACATTGGTTGAAGAGCCACCCGTAGATAAACAACTCGACACATTAGCTAAACTCGTCTTTGAGCCGAATGTCATTCCTGTTTTATTGCGTTTACAAGCTGCAGGGTTTCGTTTGGTGATGGTGTCAAACCAGGATGGTTTGGGAACAGATAGTTTCCCGCAAGCAGATTTTGATTTACCGCATAATGCGATGATGAACATTTTTGCTACGCAAGGGGTTACATTTGATGATGTGTTGATTTGTCCACATTTCCCTGAAGACAATTGCACCTGTCGCAAACCTCACCTAGGATTGGTCAAAGACTACCTGCAACAAGGTCGCATTGATTTTACGCGTTCGTATGTCATTGGTGATCGGATTACCGATGTACAGTTAGCAGAGAATATGGGAATTAAGAGTTTTCAATATCACCCTCAGACGCTTAACTGGAATGATATTGAACGTGCGTTGTTATTCAATGATCGCATCGCCACTGTTGAGCGCAATACGTCTGAAACCAAAATTTTAGTCGAAGTCAACCTCGACCAACAACGTCCTTCTGAGATCACTACTGGGATTGGCTTTTTTGACCATATGCTCGATCAAATAGCGACACATGGTGGTATTTATCTCAAAGTCCAAGTGCAAGGTGACTTGCACATTGATGACCATCATACCGTTGAAGATACCGCATTGGCATTAGGTGCATGTTTAAAACAAGCGATAGGTAATAAACGCGGCATTGGTCGTTATGGCTTTGCTTTACCGATGGATGAGTGCCGTGCAGAGTGTCTAATGGACATTTCTAATCGCCCAATATTAAAATTTGATGCTAACTTCACTGAAGCAAAAGTCGGCGAACTGGCAACGCAAATGGTAGAACACTTTTTCTTTTCTTTGGCGCAAAGTTTAGGATTGTCATTACACCTGTCGGTGTCAGATGGGAATGCACATCACCAAGTAGAAGGGTTATTCAAAGCCTTTTCTCGTGCATTTAAAATGGCTATTAAGAAAGACGGCGATACCTTACCTAGTTCAAAAGGAGCCTTATAATGTCAGCAGGTTCTTCGGCAGCGGTAAAACGACAAAACATTGTCATTATTGATACGGGCTGCGCCAATATCTCTTCGGTTAAATTTGCATTAGAACGCTTACATGTCGCCGTCACCGTATCTGATGATCCCGCGGTGATAAACGCCTCTGACAAAGCTTTTTTGCCTGGTGTCGGTTCAGCACAAAATGCAATTGCTTCCATCGCTAACAAAGGCTTAATTGAGACCATTCAAGGCTTATCTCAGCCCGTATTAGGGGTATGCTTAGGTATGCAGCTAATGACGACAATGTCCCAAGAAAGTGGCCTACATAGCACCGATAACGTGTCGTGTTTAGATCTTATCCCTGGTACAGTAAAGCGTATGCAAGTGGGCGATTTACGTCTGCCTCACATGGGTTGGAATACCGTTAATCCGGTTAACCCGGCTAACAACCCATTGTTTAAAGGGATTGGCAATGGAACGTATTTTTACTTTGTGCATGGTTACGCTGTGCCAGTTTATGAGCACACGTTAGCAGCTTGTGAGTATGGTACGGCGTTTAGCGCGGCTATTCACAAAGATAATTTCTATGGCGTGCAGTTTCACCCTGAGCGCAGCGGGGATGCTGGGGCGCATCTGTTAGAGAACTTTGTTAATCTTTGAGTCTATTTCTACCCTGAGATGATTATTAGAGATTGTAGATATAAGACAAATACTCCGATTGTTGTAAAAGTCGCTAAAACAACCTCAAGCTATTAATTGTTTTAGAAACATCGCCACATTTGTGGCGGGTTGCTACAATTATCATAAAATAAAGGGGAATAATATGGCAACTGCAAGCATAAGATTAGATGAAGCATTGGTAGAAAAAGCCACAATCATGGGTAAAGCACTTAATCGAACAACACCCAAACAAATCGAACATTGGGCCAAAATAGGTGAAATGATGGAAGATAATCCTGAATTGCCCTATGAATTTGTGAAACAAGCGATTATCGCTAAAGCAGAGAAAGAAGCAGGAAAACTTGAGGAATGGTTAAACAGCTATCTTTGATAGGATATAGCTATGAAGATGGCTCAGTAGTCTTAGAGTTAATAACTTATAGGTCTCATGAAAATTTCTACCGCGATGTGAAATAGTTAAATTCTAGTATTTACCCATACTCAACAAAATATTCGAATGAGTAGGATCTGCCAATAAACACTCACAATCCGTAAAGCCGGCATCACCCGCCATGCTTTCAAGTTTAGTGCGCGTGCTAGGATAATCACTACTGCGTACATGGGTGTTTAATAATTCAATTTCATGCTCGTCCAAGGCATGCCAATGGGTAAAAGTCGGGGCTAAGTATCTATCCAAATAAGCTGCACGAGATTCCCCCTCCTGCTGATAAACATCTATCAAATAAAATCGCCCATGGGGTTTGAGCAATTGCTTGATCTTGGCAAACAAAGCCGCTTTCATGTCATCTTGCACATGATGCAACGCAAACCCTGAAAAAATAACATCAAACTGCCCTGCTTGCTCCAGAGTTAATTGCTCAATCGCCGCGACGAAATCATCATTCATCAACGTCACAGCACAATTTAATGACCCCACATTCTTAGGCACTAACTCCAAGGCTTCTTTTGATAAGTCGATACCGGTGTAAGAACATAGGTTAGATGTTTGCAAAAAAGCCGCTAAGGTTTGTGCATCACCACAACCTATATCAAGTAAATCAAGTGACTGGTCAGCAAAATGCGTTACTAAAGAACCCTCAAGCAGTGCAAAAACAGCTTGATGCCCCATGTAATCATGTTGGAGTATTTTTTGATAAATAGTCCAATGCTGATTGAAAATATGGTTATAGTCGGTGCTCATTCTATGCGACTCATAATAGTAAACATTGGCTAAATCATACGATAACATGCTTTAGCAAGCAATCAGCGC
The DNA here is from genome assembly GCA_029251505.1 of Glaciecola sp. GTDB lineage: Bacteria > Pseudomonadota > Gammaproteobacteria > Enterobacterales > Alteromonadaceae > Opacimonas. The sequence goes on from JAQXDG010000080.1 coordinate 3,758, forward strand.
GTACGGGAGGATGATCTCAATAACACTTTGACGTATAATCCCCTCCCTAATCCACTTTCTATTATTAATACTAATCATGATTATACCTGCTATTGACCTCATTGATGGCTCAGTCGTTCGTCTTTATCAAGGCGACTATGACTAAAAAACCCAATACCAATTAGATCCTGTTCAAGTCGTGCATGATTATGCCGACGCCGGCGCTCAGTGGTTACACATTGTCGATTTAACAGGTGCCAAAGATGTACAAAAACGTCAACTGACCTTAATCAAAGCAATGGTTGATACCGGTCGTATGTCTTTTCAAGCGGGTGGTGGCATTCGTACTGAAGATGACGTTAAAGGACTATTAGATATCGGTGTCAAACGTGTCGTCATTGGTTCATTAGCCGTAAAAGAGCCAGAATTGGTTAAATCATGGATCGTAAAATACGGTCCAGAAGCGATTGTATTGGCGCTAGATGTCAACATTAACAGTGCAGGCAAAAAGTGTATCGCGACTCACGGTTGGCAAGAAGACTCGGGGGTAGAAATCGAAGGGCTACTTGAAGAGATGTTATCCGTTGGTGCAAAGCATGTTTTGTGCACCGATATTAGTCGTGATGGCACACTTCAAGGGGCTAACGCTGAGCTATATGCTGAAATGAAAGCAGCATTCCCAAGTGTGGTATGGCAGGCATCCGGTGGTATCGGTTCATTGGATGATATTGAACGACTAAAACCAACTCATGTCGATGGTGTTATTTTAGGTCGCGCCTTGCTAGAGGGTAAATTTACGTTAGCAGAAGCACTGGCTGTTTGGCAGTAAAGTACAAGTAATTATTACCCTTTGC
>JAQXDG010000025.1 GCA_029251505.1 Glaciecola sp.
ATCATTATGGTTCAACTTTAACTTGACCATCTGGACACATAATCGTACAGTAGCGCTATGAAAATAAAAATTCACACCTATTTATCAACATTACTCCTGTTACTGGTAGCCAGACTGCACGGGTAGGTTGTATTTTAATAATAATCAAACCCGTGTAACCCACGGGTTTTTTTATATGTAGCGTAAACAAAGAGGAACGGAACATGACGAACCATGTGAAAATTTTCGATACGACGTTAAGAGATGGCGAACAGGCATTACCTGCCAGTTTAACCGTAAAAGAGAAGCTACAAATCGCACTCGCGTTAGAAAAACTCGGTGTAGATATTATCGAAGCGGGTTTCCCTGTTTCTTCTCCTGGTGACTTTACTTCCGTTCAAACCATTGCCCGTGAAGTAAAAAATGCGACTGTTTGCGGTTTATCGCGTGCACTTGAAAAAGATATCGATGCGTGCGGCCAAGCACTAGGTGTCGCTGAACAATTTCGGATTCATACCTTTATCGCCACGTCTGATATCCATGTCTCCACCAAATTACGTAAATCTCAAGATGACATCGTAGAAATGGCAGTCGCGGCAGTCAAGCATGCACGCAAATACACGGATGATGTCGAATTTTCTTGTGAAGATGCCGGTCGCACACATATTGATTATTTGTGTCGAATGGTCGAGTCAGCAATTAAGGCGGGAGCAACGACAGTCAATATTCCAGATACAGTCGGTTACACTACGCCGACTGAGTTTGGTAGCATCATTCAACAGTTGTTTAACCGCGTACCGAACATTGATCAAGCGGTAATCTCAGTGCATTGTCACAATGATTTAGGACTGGCTGTGGCTAATTCTTTAGCGGCAATAGAACAAGGTGCACGCCAAGTTGAATGTACTATTAACGGGATTGGTGAACGTGCGGGTAACTGTTCGTTAGAAGAAATCGCCATGATCTTACAGACGCGCAACGAACGCTATGGTCTGCACACTAATATCCGCAGCCAAGAGATCTCACGTACGTCTAAACTTGTTAGTCAATTATGCAGTATGCCGGTACAAGCTAACAAGGCAATTGTTGGTGCCAATGCGTTTGCACACTCATCCGGCATTCACCAAGATGGCGTATTGAAAGGACAAAACACTTACGAGATCATGACCCCAGAATCGGTTGGTCTGAACAAAAACCAACTCAATTTAACGTCACGTTCCGGCCGTCATGTCATCAAGCACCGCTTAGGTGAGCTCGGTTACAGTGAAAGTGATTATGATTTAGACGAAGTGTATGCGTCATTTGTTCGCCTAGCGGATAAAAAAGGTCAAGTGTTTGATTATGATCTAGAAGCGTTGTTGTTTTTTAATCAACAAAAACACGAACATGCCTACTATTCATTAGAGTATTTACAAGCTAGTTCTGGCAAAGAAGTCATTCCTAGTGCTACCGTCTCATTGAATATCGGCACAGAAACCGTTACACATAGCGCAATCGGCAACGGTCCGGTTGATGCTGCCTACAATGCAATTATGCAAATTATCAATCAAGATGAAATCAAGATTGTGGATTTCAAATTGGATTCAAAAGGCGAAGGCGCAAATGCATTGGCACAAGTCAGCATAGTCGCAAAATATAAAGACCGTCGTTTTCATGGAATTGGCCTCGCTACCGACATTGTCGAATCAGGCGTCAAGGCACTCATTTTCGTTTTAAATAATATGCACCTTGCTGATCAAATTGATGAGCAAAAGCAACACATATCCTCAGGAGTATAAATGTCTACTTATCAATTAGCGGTATTAGCTGGCGATGGTATCGGTCCAGAAATCATGGTCGAGGCCAACAAAGTATTGGATGCCATTGAACAGAAATTTGGTCTCACTTTTAACCGGACCGCTTATCCTGTTGGTGGCTATGCGATTGATCACCACGGTCATGCATTACCAGAAGCGACATTGGCCGGCTGTGAAGCCGCCGATGCGATTCTATTTGGTTCAATTGGTGGACCTAAGTGGGATGCCTTACCGTTAGATCAACGTCCTGAACGTGCTGCATTATTAAAATTACGTAGTCATTTTGATTTGTTCTCTAATCTTCGCCCAGCAAAAATTTATGCCGGTTTAGAAGACTTATCGCCACTGCGCAAAGATATTTCCCATCGTGGTATGGATATATTAGTGGTGCGAGAATTAACCAGTGGTATTTATTTTGGTTTTCCTAAAGGAACCGAAGGCGAAGGTGAAGAAGAGTTCGCCTTTGATACCATGCGTTATACCCGTGCTGAAATTCGTCGGATTGCTATTTCTGCATTCCAAGCAGCTCAAAAACGCAATAAAAAAGTGACCTCTGTTGATAAAGCCAACGTCCTGGTTTGTAGCCGTTTATGGCGTGAAGTGACAGAAGAAGTCGCTAAAGACTACCCTGAAGTCGAACTTGAACATATCTATATCGACAACGCAGCCATGCAATTATTACGCGATCCCGCTCAGTATGATGTGATGTTATGCTCTAATTTGTTTGGTGATATTATTTCTGATGAATGTGCAATGTTAACTGGCTCTATGGGCTTGTTGCCTTCTGCTAGTGTCAATGGCGCAGGTTTTGGTATGTTTGAACCAGCTGGTGGCAGTGCACCGGATATCGCCGGTAAAGGCATTGCGAATCCAATCGCACAAATTTTATCTGCTGCGATGTTATTGCGCTATTCATTAAACTTGAATGATGCTGCTGATGCGATTGAGCAAGCCGTGGTTAATACGCTTGAAGCGGGTATTTTAACCGGCGAGTTACTCAGCGCAGAAGAGCGTCACAACGCAAGTTCAACGGCACAAGTTGGCGACTACATTACTCAACAAATTTTACAGGCATAAGGACACACCTCATGGCTAAAACACTCTATGACAAAATTTGGGATGCGCATATTGTTTCGCAAGTCGGCGCAGACACCTTATTATATATTGACCGTCATCTGATCCACGAAGTCACCACGCCACAGGCGTTTGCCGGACTCAATGACAAAGGTCGCAAAGTTCGTTGCCCAGAAAAAACGGTAGCAACGATGGATCATTCTATCTCGACGCGTTCTTTGGCGCTTGATGCATGTGGTCCTGCAAATCAATTACAACTACAAACGTTATTACAAAACTGTGAAGATCACGGCATAACGCTCTACCCTGTTGGTCATCAAAAACAAGGAATTATTCACGTTATGGCGCCGGAGCTAGGTGCGATACAACCTGGTCATACCGTTGTCTGTGGTGATTCACATACGGCAACACATGGTGCGTTCGGTGCGTTAGCATTTGGTATTGGTACATCAGAAGTGGAACACGTGTTTGCGACCCAAACGTTACGTCAATCTAAAGCCAAAAACTTAAAAGTCGAAGTGACGGGTAAGTTACCCATCGGTGTCACAGCCAAAGATATTATCTTGGCTATCATTGGTGAACTTGGCCATGCTGGTGCGACCGGTTATGTGATTGAATATTGTGGCGATACCATTGCGGCTCTTTCAATGGAAGAGCGCATGACGATTTGTAATATGTCCATCGAAGGCGGAGCAAAAGCGGGCTTAGTCGCGCCAGATCAAACGACCTATGACTACATCAAAGGCCGTGAAAAAGCACCAAGCGCGGCTGATTGGGATGCCGCCGTCGCCTATTGGGATACGTTGTTTAGTGATAGCGATGCACACTTTGATCGTACCGTTACGTTACAAGCCAAAGATATTAAACCGCAAGTGACATGGGGCACTAACCCCGGTCAAGTGATTGGCGTGGATGATTTAATCCCTGCTCCGACTGATTTTAGTGATCCGATCACGCGTGAATCAGCGATCAAAGCACTGAAATATATGGACTTAACGCCGGGTCAAAAACTGTCTGATCTTGACGTATCCCATGTATTTATTGGTTCGTGTACTAATTCACGCATCCAAGATCTACGTGCAGCAGCCAGTGTAGCTAAACGTGGTCATGTTGCCAACCATGTTACTGCGATTATTGTTCCAGGATCAGCTGCCGTTAAACTGCAAGCAGAACAAGAAGGGTTAGATAAAGTCTTTTTAGATGCTGGCTTTGAATGGCGTTTACCGGGTTGTTCTATGTGCTTAGGCATGAATGATGATTTACTCAAAGAAGGCGATCGTTGTGCATCCACATCGAATCGAAACTTTGAAGGTCGTCAAGGACGTGGTGCGCGCACCCACTTAGTCAGCCCAGCAATGGCCGCGGCTGCCGCTATCAACGGTAAATTTACCGATGTCCGTCAATTTGAGGAACAATAATGCAACCAATTACCGTTCACACAGGCACGATGGTGCCATTAGATACCGCCAATATTGATACCGATCAGATCATTCCAAAGCAGTTTTTGACGGGTGTAACTCGCCAAGGTTATGGCAAACACTTATTTCATGATTGGCGCTACCTTGATCAACATGAACAAGTATTAAACCCAGAGTTTAATTTAAACAAACCCGAATATGCCGGCGCGAGTGTCTTGATCACACGTGAAAACTTTGGCTGCGGCTCTTCACGTGAGCATGCACCATGGGCCTTGATGGACTTTGGTATACAAGTGATTATTGCGACTAGCTTTGCCGATATTTTTTATGGTAATGCGATCAACAACAGCATGTTACCGATCCGCTTAGCATCAAACGAGATGGATCAGTTATTTGCGGTCTTAGCGCAAGATAACAACGCATCAGTGACAATTGATTTGAGCGTACAAAGTGTAGTGTGTGGCGAGCTTGAATTCAGCTTTGACATTGCACCCCATCACAAAAACAACCTAATTAAAGGGTTGGATGCGATTGGTCAAACGTTAGAACATGCTGATGCTATCGCAACTTATGAGCAACAACTAGCAAGTTGGCAATAATAGCTGAAATACGAGCTTAATCTGAGCGGTGAGTTAATCGACTAACTGCTCAAGTAACGTATTCAAATACCGTCGCCCAAGTGGAGTCACTTGCCAATGCTCATTGGCAATGCTTAATAATCCGTTATCTTGGGCTTTGTTCATCATTGTTGTGATTGAGCTAGGCAAGCTTTCTCCGGTCTTAATTTGATACTCATCATGCGGACACGCCTCAACTAAGCGTAAACGATTCATAAAAAACTCAAACGGATAATCATCCATCTCGACATACCACTGTTTGAGCTGATAATCGCGGCCAATTTGCATGTAGCCTTTAGGATGTTTTATTTTTTCCGTGCGTAAGATACCTTTGTCGGTGGTGATTTTACCATGCGCACCACAGCCTATTCCTAGATAATCACCAAAGCGCCAATAGTTTAAATTATGCTGACATTGCTGTCCGGGTTGCGCGTATCCAGAAATCTCATATTGTTCATAACCGGCTGCACGTAATAACACTTCGCCCTGCTCTTGGATTGCCCAAAGCGTATCATCATCAGGCAGCGTGGGAGGCCGTGAATGAAACGAGGTATTCGGCTCTATCGTCAATTGATACCAAGACACATGCTTTGGCTTCAGCGCAATCGCTTGAGTTAAGTCATTTAAGCCTTGTGCTAAGGATTGTTCAGGTAAACCGTGCATGATATCAACGTTAAAGCTGTTTAACGCAACCTCATGTGCCTGAGCGATAGCATAGCGCGCTTGATCGGCATCATGGATCCTACCTAAGGCAGCTAGCTGAGGCTCATTGAAACTTTGTACCCCAATCGAAATGCGATTCACACCACCGGCAACAAATCCTGCGAATTTTCCCGTTTCAACCGTGCCGGGGTTAGCTTCTAACGTCACTTCAGCATTATGTGCTACCGGTAAAATTTGACGCACGCCTTGTAATAAACGCGCCAATGCGTCGCTAGATAATAAACTTGGTGTACCGCCACCGATAAAAATAGTGTGAATTTCACGGCCTTGCGCAAAGTGCGCATCGGCACGTAAATCATCTAATAGGTGTGCGACATATTCTTTTTCTGGAATGCCGCCTTTGAGAGTATGTGAGTTAAAATCACAATACGGGCATTTTTGAACGCACCAAGGAATGTGGATATATAACGATAAAGGGATCGCTTGGATGTTATCGACCAAGTAATGACTCCATTTCTTTGATCAATAACGCTAATGCTTGAGCACGATGGCTGACAGTCGATTTTTCTGATTTTTCACATTCAGCAGCGTGTTTGTTTAAGGTCGGACAATAGAATACCGGATCATAACCAAACCCCTGCTCTCCTGCACGCTGGGTTGCAATTTGTCCATGCCATTGACCTTGGCAAATGATCGGTGTTGGATCTGCATGATGACGCATAAACACCAACACACACATAAAATGCGCAGTTCGCTGAGGCGCAGCAACATCGCTTAGTGCCTCCAACAAGGTGTCGATATTACCCGAATCCGTCGCATCGTCAGCACCTGGGGTGGTCTCACTATATCGAGAAGAATAAATTCCCGGAGCGCCACCCAGTGCATCCACGACTAAGCCTGAATCATCGGATAATGCAGGTAGCCCTGTTATTTTGGCTGCATGGCGTGCTTTGATAATCGCGTTTTCAACAAACGTCGTGCCCGTTTCTGGGACATCTTGTACGCCTAACTCACCTTGCGCCACAATACGAATGTGGTATTGCTCAAACAAATGGGCAAATTCATTGAGTTTGCCCTGATTGCCACTGGCTAATACAATTTTATCCATCTTGCTTGCGCGAGGTAATGTTTTTACCGCGACCTTTTTTCTTCTTCGCCTTACCTGATTTCTTGGCGGCTTTTTTGGCTTTGGCTAAGCGGCTCTTTTTCGGTTTTTTGATACTAGGTGCTTTGTGTTTTGGACGCAGCTCTTCAATCACCCGAGGCTTAATGACTTCTTTGATATAGCGAGCAATACGGCTGAGCATAGCAAAATCATGCGCTTCAACAATGGATATCGCAGTGCCTTTGGCACCCGCTCGACCCGTTCGGCCAATACGATGTAAATATACATCACTGGTACGCGGCATATCAAAGTTAATGACATGCGAAATATCCTCAACATCAATGCCACGTGCTGCCACATCTGTTGCTAATAAAATTTTAATTTCACCACTTTTAAAGCGACTCATTGCCTCGTTACGTTTATCTTGCGGCATTTCACCTTGTAACCAAACGACATTGATTTGATCCGCCGCTAAACGGTCTTTAAGTTGCTGTAGACGTTCACGCGTTTTCACAAACACAATCGCGGATTCAGCTTGTTCGGTTAGAATGTGTTTGAGGATCTGGTATTTGTGCTGAACATCATCGGCTAAGTGATACCATTGATGAATTTTTGCTTTTTCTTTGCGTGAAGGATCAACCGTTAATGACTCAGGGTTGACCAAAATGTCTTTTGAAAACTGTGCAATTCCTGGCCCTTCGAGCGTCGCAGAAAACAACATCGACTGTTTACGCCAGCGTGCTTCAGTTGCAATTTGGTTAACGATACTGCGAAAGCCCATGTCCAACATACGATCGGCTTCATCTAATATCAGCAGCTCTATATCACGACAATCAAAGGATTCTTTTGCGATATGCTCGAATAAGCGACCTGGCGTGGCGACTAAAATATCTAAGTTTTTGGCTAACGTATCTCGGTCAGTACCATAGTTAATGCCACCTGTAATAACACCGCACACAATATTGGTATGTTGGGTAATTTCCAAGGCATGCTCATAGGTTTGAATAGCCAGCTCTCGGGTAGGCGATAAAATCAAAATTCGTGTTGCGCCATGGTACTCACGCGGAAAATCGAGCAAAAATTGAGCACACGGTAATAAGAAAGCAGCCGTCTTTCCCGTCCCTGTCGGTGCGGAAGCTAAAATATCACGCCCTTCCATAGCAACAGGAATAACGGTCGATTGGATACTCGTTGGCGTCGTAAAGCCCATATCAGTGAGGGCGCGGATTAAATCAGGGTGCAGTTCTAACTGTTCAAACATAAAATCTTCAGATGGATAAAATACTTAGTAAGTTTACCACATCATCCTGATTTTGCGTGAAGCAAAGCGTTAATTTGTGCTAATTGTGCTGCTTGCAGTTGGGTTTTGATCTCCATACCGGTAAAGCCTTGCGCGATGATGTCTTTTACGTTGACGGCTAACATGGCTGTGATCGCATTTTCTAACAAAGCAAAACTGGTCGTAAGTGTATTATTAGCGACTCTAGCTTGGGCATAACACAGAATGACTTGCATCGTTAAACGCAGTCGTTGTGGTCGACGCTGGACATCGCACTGCAGGAGTAAAAGTAATAGCTGCTGTGCATCAAGTTGCTCGATATGCAACAACGTTTCAATATGTGATTGAGATAACACAATACAATCATGAACATGATTCGGCAAAGGTAACATTTGGCACCACTTGGCAACTTGTTCAGGTGGGCAATCTAATGTGATTAACGCACTGGCGATAGCGAGCTGATTTGCCTCTTCCATGTTGGTTTTCTGGGCTAATTCTTGTAAATAGGTAAAAGCAGGGGCAAGACTGTCTATCTGCTCCATAGATGCAGTTAAATCGATAAACCAAGGGGATAATGCATCTGCTTGCACCAGCACTAAAAAATACTCGGTCGGTGAAGTTTCTAACAACGCACGAGCGGTTTCTTGCCAGACTCGCGGGGCTGCTAAGGCTGCTAGCTCAGTGGATTGGCCAATACGTTGCATTAACGCTAAGGTTTCAGGGGCGATGGTAAAACCGTACTCCTTATATCGAGCCATAAACCGAGCGATGCGGATCACCCGTAAGGGATCTTCAATAAACGCATCCGACACATGCCTAAATACACGCTGTGCCAAATCGTCTTGCCCATGATAAGGGTCAATGATGGTGCCCTGTTCATCCATTGCCATCGCATTAATAGTGAGGTCACGACGTGACAAATCTTCTTCTAATGTCACGGTTTTATCCGTACAAAAACTAAAGCCGCCATACCCTTTGGCTATTTTGCGCTCAACTCGTGCTAATGCATATTCTTCCCGAGTCTTAGGGTGTAAAAATACAGGAAAGTCTTTGCCAACTGGAATATAACCCAGGGCGACAAGCTCGTTGGCACTGGCCCCGACGACCACGTAATCACGGTCTTTGATGGGGCGTTGCAATAGGTTGTCGCGTACTGCGCCACCAACAAGATAAGTTTGCATCATAATTTGAGAATGGTAATAAATTGAATTAATTAACTTATTATGCACTCGCTTTGTTTGTATATCCAATTTTTGATGGATCTTTATCAGTTAAGTCTTTGACATATAGCCCAAAGCTGTTTAGCTTATACCCCATAATAACTACACGACTGGAGTGACGGCTGCACATGTATCTGTCTTACTTTGGATTATCAGATAATCCGTTTTCGATAGCACCCAATCCTGCTTATTTGTATATGAGTGCTCGACATAAAGAAGCTCTAGCGCACTTAAATTTTGGTTTGCGTGAAAGTGGTGGCTTTGTCATGCTTACCGGCGAAGTGGGCACAGGTAAGACGACGGTATCACGTAAATTATTGCAACAACTGCCTGAAAATACTCAGGTTGCCATGATCTTAAATCCAACATTATCCGCCCTTGAGCTACTCGCGACTGTGTGTGACGAGTTATCGATTGCGTATGATTATCAACGTGCTAGCTTAAAGTATTTTACAGATTTGATTTTGGGGCACTTAGCACTCAACCACACTAAAAATATCAACACCGTTTTGATTATCGATGAGGCGCAGCATCTACTTCCTGAAGTACTCGAACAGTTACGGTTACTGACCAACCTTGAAACCAATCGTGAAAAGCTCCTTAAAGTCGTATTAATTGGTCAACCTGAGTTACAAGCATTATTAAAACGCAACGAATTGCGCCAATTAGCCCAGCGTATTACCGCACGTTATCATCTACTGCCATTAAATGAAGATGAAGTTAAACAATATATCGCCCATCGTTTATCTGTGGCTGACGGAGATATTAGTATGTTTGCTCCAGCCACTATCAAAACAGTATTTACCATCACCGCAGGGATACCCCGGGTGATAAATTTATTATGTGACCGTGCTTTGACGTTAAGTTTTACCAAGCAAGCAGCGGTCGTCCCGAAGCATTTATTTATCGCGGCAGCCAATCAAATATTAGGTGAAGATGTCGTTGCACAGCGGATCCAGTGGCCCCATAAGTGGTTACAAATCGGACTCTTAATTATTGCACTCTTAGTGGGATTTGGTTTGGGAGGTGGCTATGAGTTTTTCTAAACGCACGAATCCATTAGCCATTGATGATTTAAAACCCGGCATGGCGATTATTGCTATCGAAGCACAAAACGGTCCGGTTAAATTGCGTAAATCGGGTTTAGTCAAAAGCCAAGATATGGTCAACGGCCTCAAAGAGATGGGCGTGTTGAGTCTCAATATTGATTGGGATAACTCAATTGAAATCGATGATACACCAGCGCTAGCTGCTGATTTGCGGCACAATCCATTGACCACTCGACAATTGTTCAATGATGAACAAACAAGCAGAGTTAATAATGCAATGTCGGATCAATTTAATCGCAGTTTGTTTTTGCCCAGTCTACAGGCCTTACCTTCACAGTTTTCGGTGATAGGTAAATATAGTGCTCAGTATGTGGGTATGTTGGCTTTGGGCTTAGCATTGGGTTATGGCGCAGCTAAATTATTACCCGCGCCACATGAAGCGGTGGTGGCAGTGGTGACAGAGTCGCCGACAACGCCTATGCTCGAAACCCCACAGCTTGAAACCCCACTGCCTGAAACAATTATCCTGGACGAAATCGTCGCAGAAACCATACCCGCTGAGCCGATAGCGATAGAGGATGAAGAGCAAGGTATCTTAGTCACGCAAGAACTGGAGCAAGCGGAGGAGGCGCCAGTATCGGCAGCCATGGCCAACCGAGTTAATCAAGCGTTAGAGTCATTGGGTGGGTTGGATAATCTAACCACAGCAGCAAAAAACAACGATAATTTACGTCCTTCAGCATCGATGGAGCGCCCTACAACGATTGAAATAGTGGATCAATTACAAGGCGTCGCACAATTACCCGAGCATATATTGGTGCAATTACCTGCGATGGTCTTTTCTGCTCATATGTACAGTTCGACGGATGAAGATCGCTGGGTGCGGGTAAATAATCGTCGCCTACAAGAAGGCGGTAGCGTCGATAGTAACGTGAGTATCGTGCGGATTGAGCCACAGTATGTGGTGTTATCGTTTCGTGGTACTGAATTTAAAATGGCTGCGCTTACTGACTGGTAAGCGCTAGCTTAACTCGTTAACGTAACTCGTTGGCTTCATCGACATGCACTTGCAGCGCTTCAAGTTGCTTTTTTGCTGCCGCTTTATCCGTCGTGTCATAAATCATCATAGAGATATAATCTACCGCTCCGGTCGCTGACGTTAAGGGTGAAATCGAGACGTTTTGATACATAAAATCTTCAGTACCCGTAATCGGACGATAGTTCGCAAATTTAAACAAATAGGGGCGTTGCTCCCACGTCATAAAACTGCGAACGTTTAAATCAAACACAGCTTTTGTTTTTTGTGCAAACCACGCAGCATTGATACTTGGATTAACGGAAAACAAAGACTGGCCTTTGGCATCGGCGGCGTTTAAGCCACTGTGGGATTCCATAAAATCATTCCACATATGAATATTATACTCACGATCTAGCACAACAATACCTACATCAACCGTTTGTAACATATCCATCATCCAATGAAATTCCAGTACATCATCTAATGCATGTTTTACAGGGCTCACTTGTGCAGTCTGGCTCATGCTTCATCCTCCAATAAATGGGCGAGTTTTTTATTCATTATCGCCATCGAATCTTCGGTAAATAACAAAATCAAATCACACTGCACATCGTAGCCTTCAATCCCATAACTCAGCTCAATAGCCAGAGTACGACGCCACTTAGTTAAGTTAGCAGTGATCAACTCACTGACATTACGGTGTTGCCCAAGAACGATAGGCTGACCTTGCCGCAGCGATAAATCTAGCTGCTGCCCAATCCCAGTCAAACACGTCCCAATTAAAATACTGGCTGCATCCATTAAGACTTCAAGCTGTAGTTGATCATCTATTTCTTGGGTAATATTGAGTATTTTGGCCACATCGCCAAAAGATGAATCAGAAAGCATACAAAGTGCTTCACCACTGACTCCGCCACCAATAAAACCTTGACATACCGCACTGACGCGGTCATGCGCTTCAATATCATTGAGCATCATGTGCAATTCGGATACTTCGATTAGATTGACGTTGGGAATGGGTAATTTGACAAATACATTCATGATACGCGCAAGGTGGTCTCCTGCCTGCCCCATTGCTATATTAGTGATCTCTTGATAACAATCGCGGATCGCATACGGCAAATTTGTATCAACGACTTCGGTTACTTGTAACACTTGATGTTTTTGTAACACGGCTTGTAGCATCGCAGCATCTACCGGTTTTTGAATAAAATCGATCGCGCCTAACGCTTTAACACGGGCATGCGCCTCAGGTTGAATATCCCCAGAAATAACCACGACGATGGTGTCAATGTGTTGGTTGCGAATCGCTTCTAAGGTTTGATAACCATCCATGACGGGCATATTTAAATCAAGGAGTAGGAGCTGTCCTTTACCGTCGCGTAGCTGTTTAATTGCATCTTCACCCTGTTTGGCAAAGTGCACACTGACATCCCAGTCTTGTGGTAAGCATTTGGCAACCTGTTTTCGCGCAACGAGCGAATCATCGCAAATCAATACGGATAATGACATAACTAGGAACCAATTAAGGGTAGAGGGTTTAAAACAAACTCGCTTGGTGCAATTTGATAAATAAAGGCGTACCAACTTTGGTGTAGTCTATTTTGTACTCTTTTGAATTAACGGTTTGAATGAACAATAACGTTTTTTCGTCACCAAACACCTCAACAGCACTGATATCGATTAACTCCATATCGCGCATTTTTGCATCACGCTTAGTTTCTGGGATTTTACCAGTGTATTCGGTTATCCCTCTATGCGTCACTAACAAAGGCGGATGCTCTAACCCATTAATGACTAATAAATCATATTTACGCGCTTTATGGATAATGGTGTTACGCCCGCTTAATAAATAAGGCCGTTCAAACATAGAAGTCTCCTGAAGTTTGACCATATCCTTATGGCAAAAA
>JAQXDG010000062.1 GCA_029251505.1 Glaciecola sp.
AACTACAAAGCGCATTTTTTACTCGGTGATTAGTAGAGACGCTAAGTCCTAAAAACGATAACCAATTTTTATATGTGCGGTTGCCGGATCACCATAATACCCAATTAACGTATTATCGCCACCTAAACCTGGTGTATATAAACTGACATTCGTCGGATCAGTTGGATCAGGCGTCACAAATTGATACCCACCTACTAAGTATTCTTCGTTGAAGACATTTTTTAAATGCAGTCCAGCATACCAATTACCATCCGGATGTTCCCAATTGATACTGACATTCATCAAACCGTAACCATCTTGATTAAGTAAATTATCTTGCTCAAACAATGAATAACCACTGCGATGATAGTAATTGGCATTTAATACCATCGGCCCAAATTGTGTCTCTGCCACATACGTCACCGCTAGGTTAACCGTTCTCTCTGGCGTATTAGAAATATCAAATCGGTCTGAAATATCAATCACCGCATTTTCAGGGGTGGTTTCAATGACTTCGTCGAAATCACTCGAAATCATCCCTAAAGCAATATCAAAAGTCAGATTATCAGAGGCTTGATACGTCACTTCAGCTTCAAGGCCATTCGCTGACGACGTCCCGACATTGCCCAAAATTTGCTGTAGATCCGTTGAGTTTTCGCCAGGTAGTACAGATATGTATTGGCGGTCTTTGTGATCGAGATTAAATAACGTGACGTTGGCACGTAGATTATCGTTCCACTCACTTTTCATGCCTATTTCAATCGAGTCCACTACTTCAGGATTAACCGACGGTTCATTAATCGTGGCTCGTGGATTAAAAGTACCTGATTTAAACCCTTGAGCATAAGATGCATAAAACATCAGATCGCGATCCGCTTGATATTCCACGCTCACTTTTGGTGTAAAGCGAGTCCAGCTCTCTGATTTTGGTGCGTCTAAGACGCCATCACCATCGGTGTCTGTGCCTAGTACTTGTGGTACTAATGCTCCCTCAGGTCTCACATATCCATCAATCCAACCACTATATGGATAGACATTGTCAAACACTAATCCGTTATTCACTATGGCCGTTTTCTTTTCGTCCGTGTACCTTGCGCCAATCGACATCGACCATTGTTCGTCTAAATCAAAATTCGCTTGGGTGTATAATGCCCAACTTTCTGAATTATTACAGCCGGTGACTTCTCGAGTTAATCCGGGTACACCAAATGCAGAGCGTCCCAACACCCCTAAAATAGCATCAAAGTTACCACAGCTTTCACCATCATAGAGGTACAAGCCTGATACTAAGGAATACTCACCATTATCATAATTCGCTTGTATTTCATGTGTGGAGTTATCGTCTTTATATTCGGCCGGTACATCAAAGATATCTAACGGCGTATTATCAAAATCAATATTGGTAGGTGAATAGCCATCACGCGACGAACCAATATATTTGAGTTCTAAATTGTCGTTAACATCATAACGTACGAGTAAACTCACCCCTTCCAACTCGACTTTATTAAAGGTGGGCATGCTCGTGTAGGAGTCATAGACACTCCCTGGTACTGGTGCATCCGTTAATAAAGATGGCAGTAAACGATAGCCTCCTTTTGAATTGGAATTATCGGTTGTTTTATCCCAGCTTAAACGGAAAAATAACTCTTCAGAGGCATTAAACTCTAAATCTAACCGCGCAGCGGTAAGGTCTTTGTTATAGTTTTCTAAATCTTGATTAGGTAATGCCGACTCTAAGTATTCGCCAAAACCATCACGCGTTAATTTAGCAAAACCAAACCCTAAATATAACTTGTCTTCCATTAACGGCGTTTGCCCGGTGAGTTTAAGATCTTGTTGCTTGTATGACCCTAATGTCCCTTCAAGGTTAACCGTCGTATCGCCACTCATTTCTTTAGTAATGTATTTGAGTGCGCCGCCAATGGTATTTTTGCCATATAACGTGCCTTGTGGTCCACGCAAGACTTCGATACGTGACACATCCAATAGATCAAGCACCGCGCCTTGAGGTCGTGCAATATAGACATCGTTCACATAAATCCCCACACCAGGCTCATACCCCCAGAGTGGATCTTGTTGCCCTACCCCGCGAATAAATGCGGTTAAGGTTGAATTGGTTCCACGTGATGTTTGTAGTGTGGTATTTGGAGAAAACTGTTGGATCTCAGTAATCACCTCAATCCCCCTATCACTTAACTCTTGTGCGCCAATCGACGTAATGGCTACCGGCACCTCTTGGAGTGACTCTACAGTTTTACGAGCCGTCACCTCAATTCGTTCTAAGCCCTGATCATTCGGTGTCTCTTGCGCAGCAACAGTGTGCGTAACAAAACTGGTCATCAATGCACTCGAAACCGCTAACGCGCAGAGGCTATTTTTATAATATGTGTGTGATACAGTGTTATTCATTCTTGATGTCTCCGTTAAAAAAATGTATATACTTTGTAAACATCTCGCAGTCGAAATAAACTTTAAAGGATTCAATGAATTATATCTGTAGTACCATCGTACTATTTGAAAAATAAGGTTTTACAGCC
>JAQXDG010000089.1 GCA_029251505.1 Glaciecola sp.
CTACCTGATAAAGGACATGGCTCAATATTATGTGTTATGCATGAATGAATTATATAAACCCTTCACGCAATACTTATGCTTAGCGTTAACTTCGTTGGCGTTTCATCGCATCAAAGAACTCATCGTTGGTTTTAGTCATAGATAAACGGCTAATTAAGAATTCTATGGCATCTATTTCTGGCATTTCATGCACAATCTTACGTAAGATCCACATTTTTTGTAATTCTTCTTTACTCGTTAGTAATTCTTCACGACGCGTACCAGAACGGTTAAAGTCCATGGCTGGGAAAACACGTTTTTCAGCAATCTTACGATTAAGATGCAATTCCATGTTACCGGTACCTTTAAATTCTTCATAGATAACTTCATCCATTTTAGAACCAGTATCAACCAACGCTGTTGCAATAATGGTTAAACTACCACCTTCTTCAACATTTCGTGCTGCACCAAAGAAACGCTTAGGTTTGTGTAATGCATTGGCATCAACCCCACCGGTTAAGACTTTTCCTGATGAAGGGATAACGGTGTTATATGCACGCGCAAGACGTGTAATTGAATCAAGTAATATCACGACGTCTTTTTTGTGTTCGACCAAGCGTTTGGCTTTTTCAATTACCATCTCAGCAACTTGTACGTGACGACTCGCTGGCTCATCAAAGGTCGAAGCAACAACTTCACCTTGTACCAAGCGTTGCATTTCGGTCACTTCTTCTGGACGCTCATCAATTAGTAAAACCATTAACAAACAATCAGGGTGATTAGCAGCAATCGATTGTGCAATGTTTTGAAGTAATAATGTTTTACCCGCTTTAGGAGGAGCAACTAACAAGCCACGCTGGCCTTTACCGATAGGCGAACAAAGGTCGATTAAACGTGCTGTAATGTCTTCCGTACTGCCGTTACCACGCTCCATACGTAAACGCTCGTTAGCGTGAAGGGGAGTGAGGTTTTCAAATAAGATTTTATTGCGAGAATTTTCTGGTTTGTCGAAGTTGACTTCACGAATTTTTAGTAGGGCGAAATAACGTTCTGAGTCTTTTGGCGTTCGGATCTTACCAGAAATCGAATCACCCGTTCGCAAGTTAAACCGTCGAATTTGACTAGGTGAAACATAAATGTCATCAGGACCTGCAAGATAAGATGAATCTGCTGAACGAAGAAAACCGAAACCATCTTGGAGAATTTCTAATACACCTTCTCCAAAGATATCTTCACCACTTTTAGCGTGGGCTTTGAGGATGGAAAAAATAATGTCTTGTTTACGTGCACGTGCAAGGTTTTCTAATCCCATTTCACCAGCTAGGGCAACTAGTTCAGAAATAGGCTTGTTCTTTAATTCGGTTAAATTCATAGTGGGGTCTTTAAGCATTCGCTTTGAGTAATAGTCATAAGGGGTTATGTGCACAGTACAGGCGTAAAAGGAGATGTGACTGTGGCTTTAGCACGGGAAATGTGCTCACCTATTAAGTTAGCATTAAAATAGGTTAAGGTAAAGAATTGAGCAGAAATAATGTAAAAAGGCTGTTAAATAGTCACTATTTAAACAGCCTTTCTGGTATTTTGAAGAAATATTTACAGGTTTTCTTGTAAAAATTCTTCGAGTTGTGCTTTTGATAATGCACCTACTTTGGTTCCTGCAACGTTACCATCTTTAAAAAGAAGTAATGTAGGGATACCACGAATACCAAATTTCTTAGGGGTTTCGCTAAACTCATCAACATTTAATTTACCGATTGTCACTTTACCGTCGTAAGTTTCAGCAATTTCAGATAAGATAGGGGCAATCATCTTACACGGTCCGCACCATTCGGCCCAGAAATCAACTAACACGGGACCTTCAGCATTTAGAACGTCGGCTTCGAATTTATCATCAGATAACGTGATAATCTTGTCGCTCATTTTATTCTCCAAGTTGGTGATACTTTTATTTTATTCACCATAGTGTTATATAAATAGTTTTTGATGCAAGCACTGAATAATAATTAATGCAAACAACACACTTAACAGATACTCGATTTTCGGACTTAAAGATCCATCAATCAATTACAGATGCTCTAGACGAAGCAAATTTCGAATATTGTACACCTATTCAAGCGCTAAGTCTGCCGCCTCTAATCGAAGAATTCGATATTGCTGGTCAAGCTCAGACTGGAACAGGTAAAACCATCGCATTTTTAGTTGCGACCTTTAATTACCTTCTCAATCACAAGAATGCCGCTAAAGGTCCTAAAGCGATCATTATGGCGCCTACTCGTGAACTTGCGGTACAAATTCATAATGACGCAGTACTCTTGAGTAAACACACGGGTTTGACCTTAGGTTTAATATACGGAGGCGAAGGTTATGAAGATCAACGCCAAACATTAACGAATGGTGTAGATATCATAATCGGCACCACCGGTCGTATATTAGATTACTACAAGCAGGGGATTTTTTCCTTAGAAAATATTCAAGTTGCGGTATTAGATGAAGCCGACCGCATGTTTGACCTAGGTTTTATTAAGGATATCCGATACTTATTTAATCGTATGCCTAAAGCAGACAAGCGCTTAAGCATGCTGTTTTCGGCTACATTAAGCTATCGTGTACAAGAACTCGCCTACGAACACATGAATAACCCAACACATGTGCAAATTGAGCCTGAGAAAAAAACCGCTACGCGTGTGCAAGAAGAGCTATTCTATCCATCCGATGATGACAAAATTCGTTTACTGCTAACATTGTTAGAAAACGAATGGCCAGATAAAGCAATCGTGTTTGCCAACACTAAATTTTCGTGTGAAACCGTTGCTGCATGGCTGATGGCTGACGGTCATCGCGTAGGTCTTCTTAGTGGTGATGTACCGCAGAAAAAACGTATGTCGATTATGGACGGTTTCTCTAAAGGTAAATTAGATATCTTAGTGGCAACTGATGTCGCTGCACGTGGACTACACATCGAAAAAGTGACCCATGTATTTAACTTTGATTTACCGGATGATGCCGAAGATTATGTCCATCGCATCGGTCGCACAGGCCGCGCAGGAAAAAGTGGTCATGCCATCAGTTTTGCTTGTGAAAAATATGCCTTGAACTTACCTGATATAGAGGCGTATATTGAGCACTCAATACCTGTCACGGATTATGATAGTGGCGAGTTGTTAACGGATCTAACTCCCCCTAAATTTACTGCTAGGAAGCGCCATGGAACAGGCAATACAAGAGGCAATCATAAAAGCAAAGGCCATGCACGATCAGACCGCCCCTACAACAAGCGTTAGTTTAACGCACCAGGATCTAACGACCTTAAAACCTAAAGGCGAGTATTATGCTGCCGTGGATTTAGGGTCGAATAGTTTCCACCTTGTTGTGGTACATGTGATTGATGGTAACGTTCAGGTGGTATCTAGAGTTAAACAAAAAGTACGTTTAGCCGCTGGATTAGATGCGTCGAATTACTTGGATGAGCTTGCTATGGAGCGCGGCTGGCAATGTCTCGCTACCTTTGCTGACCGCTTAAAAACAATCCCTACAGAAAACATAAAAATAGTTGCTACTGCGACGCTTCGCTTAGCTACCAACGCACATGATTTTGTTGTCAAAGCAGAGTCTATTTTAAATAAAAAACTACTGATTATCTCCGGAGAAGAAGAAGCTGCTGAAATCTACCGCGGTGTCGCTTATACCTCCACGACTTCAGGTAACACATTAGTCATTGATATTGGCGGAGCAAGCACCGAAGTTATTGTCGGACGTGATATGCAACCACTGCATTTAAACTCGTTCAATATGGGCTGTGTAACCTACATGCAGCATTACTTTGTCGATGGCATCATCAATCAACAGCATTTTGCCAATGCAATCGCGGCTGCAAAAGAAGAAATTGATACCCATGCTCATGCCTTTAAATGTTTTGACTGGCAACAAGCTTTAGGTGCTTCAGGTACCCCACAGGCCATCACCGATATTTTGATGCACAAAGGTATCCGTGACGAAATAAAACTCAGTTATTTATATACTCTCAGAGAACAGTGCATTGCAGCTGCGCATATAGAGCACCTTGCGATTGATGGATTGGCGGAATCCCGTCGGATTATTTTCCCATCCGGTTTAGCTATATTAATCGCCCTATTTGAGTCCTTAGCTATTAACACGATGAATATCGCTGGTGGGGCATTACGTGAAGGTATTATTTATGGCATGCTCGATAATCAGCCCTTATCAGATCGTCGCGCACAAACAATATATAGCTGTATTCTAAAATTTCATATCGATGAAGAACAAGCCGTTGCCGTCACTTATACTGCGATACACCTGTTTAATCAGATTGCTGATAAGCTTAAAGTCAGCAGTTTTGATGGTAAAAACATGCTTTACACTGCTGCGATGCTGCATGAAATAGGGCTGCATATTGAGTTCAAAAATCAGCATTCACATGGTGGGTATATCCTTAAACACAGTGACTTATCCGGTTATACCAAACTACAAAAACAATGTATTGCCGATTTAGTCAGCTATCATCGCGGCGATATCCCAGAGGATGCGCTGAATGATTATCCAGCTGAAGTAAAAGAAAATTTAATGCAGTTGTTAAAGATTTTGCGCATTGCGGTGGTTTTAAATATTAAGCGTACCCAGGATAAACACATCGCTCAGATTGCATATGTGAATATTAACGATGCGGCATTTCAACAGACCTGGCAATTAGATATCAACCAAGATTGGTTAAATGAGAATAAATTAGTTGCGACAGAGCTTGCCAATGAAACCTGGATTTTACACAAGGCCAAACACACACTGAAGCTCAATAAAGTATAGCGTTATCTAGCTTTACTTCGCGTTGAGTAGCTTTGCTGCTGCGACGGCAAAATACGTTAGGATCCCATCTGCGCCAGCACGCTTAAAACTCATTAAGCTTTCAAGAATAACGGCGTCTGCATTAAGCCAACCATTGGTGAATGCCGCCTGATGCATCGCATATTCACCGCTCACTTGATATACAAATGTGGGCGCATGTAATTCATCTTTAGCACGTCGTACGATATCTAAATAAGGCATACCTGGCTTAACCATGACCATATCCGCCCCTTCAGCTAAATCTAACGCGATTTCCTTTATCGCCTCATCGCTATTCGCGGGATCCATTTGATAAGAATGTTTATTGCCGCCCTTAATATTACCAGCAGAGCCGACCGCATCGCGAAATGGTCCATAATAACTAGAGGCATATTTAGCTGAATACGCCATGATACACGTGTTAACGAAACCTGCCTGTTCTAGCGCTTGACGAATTAAGCCAACTCTTCCATCCATCATGTCTGATGGAGCAACAATATCAGCACCCGCTTGGGCATGGGATAATGCTTGTTTAACCAAGACATCACAGGTCACATCATTAAGGACATAACCGTTATCTGCAATGATGCCATCTTGACCATGTGTAGTAAAAGGATCTAATGCTACGTCAGTAATAACAATTAATTCCGGAAACGCGCCTTTAACTGCCCGCACAGCACGTTGTGCTAACCCTTCAGGATCATACGCAGCTTCAGCCTGTAAGGATTTTTGCTCGTTCGGTGTAACCGGAAATAATGCTATTGCAGGAATGCCTAACGCGACGACTTCAGCGATTTTTGTGAGTAAGGTATCAATACTATATCGATACACATCAGGCATGGATGCAATCGTTTCTATTTGCCCTTCTCCTTCAAGTACAAACATGGGATAAATAAGATCGGCTACAGATAACTGTGTTTCGCTAACCATTGCGCGAACACCTGGAGTTGCACGTAAACGACGTGGTCTCACAAGGGGATATTGATTAGGGGTAAATGCTGACATCACGCTACCTTATAAATTTGGTTATTTCAATCGCTTCACAGCAACACGACGATTGCTGCCTTCAGCCGATAAATAAATCGCACCAAAAAAGCCTTTTTCTAACGTCACGACCTGTTGTTCCGATAGACGGGCGCGATCTTCAGATTTGGTTTGTTGCCACACTTGACCATTGCTTAATGTAATCGTCATGAGGTTGTTACTCCCTGTTTTCACAGCCGCTATCGTCGCTACCATCGAATCTTCCGTAGCTACTTTTTGACCAAAACTTGTAACAGAATCTTTCTCTACATTGGCTGGCGCGGATAAGACGGCTTCAGGCATTCCGGCGGATGGAAGATGAGGCGCAATAGGTGGAGTCTGCACAGCGATAACGGTCGCCGGTGAATAATCATCATAATCGTTTAGCTGAGCGCTAATGCGATCATAACAAACCAAACGTTGTAGGCTGTTAGTTTGTTGAGCACATTTTTCTAACGCCTCTTTGATTGACGGCGCGGCAGCATGCACGGAGGCGCTCATTGCCAATATACTGATAACACTCAGCATAATAGTCCAACTCGAAAGGTCTAGTAAGGCATTATTGTGTGTGTTTGTCATGGTTAGCTACTCTTTAGTTAATTTATCACTGGTGCTGGTTTGGCATAAATACTACCAATAATGATCCCAACTTCAAATAAAATCCACATTGGGATCGCAAGTAATACCTGTGATATCACATCTGGGGGAGTCAGTAACATACCGACAACGAACGCGCCCACAATCACATAAGGACGTTTTTGACGTAATTGTTGCGGGGTGGTCACGCCTGTCCAACATAATAAAATAATCGCAATCGGGATTTCAAAGGCGATACCAAACGCAAAGAAAATAGTCAAAACGAAACTCAAATAGCTGCTGATATCAGTGCTGACAACGACCCCTTCAGGTGCAAAGCTTGTTAGAAATGCAAACGCGACCGGAAATAGCACGAAGTAAGCAAACGCCATACCCGCGTAAAAAAGTAACGAACTAGAAAATAATAACGGCGCGATCAGTTTTTTTTCATTACGGTACAAAGCTGGAGCGATGAAGCCCCAAATATGATACAAAATATAGGGTATTGCGATAAAAAAAGCGACGACTAGTGTGAGTTTAAACGGTGCTAAAAATGGCGACGCAACGTCCGTTGCAATCATACTCGCCCCTTCAGGCAATGAATTCAGTAACGGTTGCGCCAAAATATGATAGATATCCTGAGCAAACGGAGTTAACACAACAAAGATCAACAACACACTTACTAGCATCTTCAAAATTCGACTACGTAACTCAATCAGATGTGAAATCAACCCTTGTTGAGTGGTCATACATTACTTATCTTTTTTGTATGGTTGTTGAACCGAAGCGGCAGCCGCTTTGAGTTCATCGACACTTTTTTGAAGAGTTGGGTCAAGATCATTTAGACCTTGTTGCTCTGCTTTTTTAAGGTTTTCATGCAATTCGTGGATCCGCAGCTGCTCTTCGACTTCTGTTTTAAACCCATTGGCGGTTTGTTTCACCCCTCGAACCACACGCATGGTGCTACGAATTGCCCCTGGCAACCGTTCAGGGCCTAAAATCAGTAACGCCATGACACCAATGACGAGTAACTCCCAAAAGCCAATATCAAACATGATTAGTCTTTTTTCACTTCCTGAGAAGCTGTGCTATTGACCGTCTCCTCAGCTTTAGTGCTAATTTGCTCCGGAGTAAAATCAGCATCTGCTGCGTTTTTTTCCACAGCAGTGTCATCATTGACCGCTTTTTTAAAGCCTTTAATCGCGCCGCCTAAATCAGCACCTAAGGTTTTTAGTTTGCCCGTGCCGAATAATAAAATTACGATCAATGCAATTAACAACAAGCTCCAGATACTAATGCCACCCATAATTGGTTCCTTTTAATCATTTCTTAAAATCAGTTTCATTGTGTATCAAACTGAAAGATTCTATACTTGTGTTCTAGTATAAGATAAAGCGTTTTAGATTACATGTGATAAATGATGTATCGACAGTTTTATTCTTGAATTAAAGTGAGTGCATGAAAAAATTATCAAACAGCATTATTTATACACTCTTGATGTGGGCATTTGCCTCAGCCTGGGTGCATGCGCAATCCACTGCAGGAAATGAACCGATCACCTCTGAGCAGATCTGGGTTGACCGATGGCAACAAAACATCACTAATACTTTTAACTTTCAAGCACAAGCCATTGATCAGTGGTTTATCGACGCCTCAACCCAATCGAGTCAAGCAGGTGCTTCTGGTAAAATTCGTCTTGGTTGGGAGCCACGCAGCAGAAATTTCGGAGAATTTGATACCCGGTTTAAAATCAAATTTTCATTACCTTCACTAACCAACAAAGTCGATCTCTTATTAAGTGATGATGATGACAGCACGCTAGATAATACCGTTAAAGCGAGTCGTGAGATTGACAATCGTCAGCAATCTACCACCTTAGCCTTGCGCTTTTATAGTCCCCGATTTGATAATGTCTCTTACCGTGTTGGATTTGGTCGGCGCGATCAAGTCTTTGCCCGAGCTACGTATCGCGATTTGTATAATATCGATAATAAAACGAATTTACTCTACGACACGCAATTGCATTATTACAACCGCGATCATTTAGGCGCTGAAATTGGCGCATCAGTGTTGTTTGAGCACGATGGTCAAAAGCTAGATAAACTAAGTCACCGCTGGTATTACTCTGACAAACGTAATGAATTTAAGTGGCATATTGAAGCACAACGATATTTTCGTTTAGATTTGCAATCTACGTTGGTATATACCTTTTATATCCAGGGATTAACCGAGCCCAATAATCATACCGAGCAGGTTTATCTAAGTGCAAAACTTAGAAGTAACCCGCTACGTAAATGGTTATTTTTTGAAGTCGAGCCCTTTATATTATGGCTCGATAAAGAAGATTTCGAACCTTCATATGGTTTAGCTCTGCGCTTTGAGGCCTTTTATGGCAAAGACCACATGTATCAGTTTTAATCTTTTTGAATCAGCTTTGACAAGGCTTTAAACCAAAATATTCCACCCACAGCAAACGCAACCAATTCATAATAAATCGGCAATGCGTTAAACACTAGCAATACCCCAATCACGAAACAAGTCGAGCCGATCATCCCGTACAATGTAGATTTTTGGTTCGCTAACTGTTGCGCTTTAAGTTCAGTAAACTGCTTATGCTGAAGCTCAGGTAACGTTTTGAGTTGACTCAGTGTATTGAATATCAGATCAGGCATATCGGGTAATTTTTCAGCCCAAAATGGCGCGTTATTTTTTATTTTAGTATAAAACGCTTTAAAGCCAATCTGTTCATTCATCCAATTTTCTAAAAAAGGCTTCGCCGTCGACCATAAATCTAACTGCGGGTATAAATGACGACCGAGTCCTTCAACATACAATAAGGTTTTTTGCAGTAACACCAGTTGGGGCTGAACCACCATATTAAATCGTCTTGCGGTATTAAATAACTGCAACAATACATGCCCAAACGAGATTTCATCTAATGGTTTTTGGAAAATAGGATCGCAGACTGAGCATATCGCCATTTCTAAATCATCGACATTGGTATCCATTGGCACCCAACCAGAATCTACATGTAACTCAGCAACCTTACGATAATCACGATTAAAAAACGCAATAAAGTTGGCGGCTAAGTAATGCTTATCTTGCGCATTCAACGTCCCTACAATCCCGTAATCAATCCCAATGTAATAAGGGTCCTCCGGTCTTTGGGTACTGACAAAAATGTTTCCAGGATGCATATCCGCATGGAATAAACTATCGCGGAAGACCTGTGTGAAAAAGACTTCCACACCACGTTCTGCCAGTTTTTTCATATCCGTACCTTGCGCTAACAAGGCAGCTTTATCTGACACCGGAATACCGTATATACGTTCAATAACAATGACATCTCGCGTACAGTATTCAGTATAAAAATGCGGTACATACAAAGCTTTAGAATCAGAAAAATTGTGCTTAATCGCCATTCCATTGGTAGATTCTCGCACCAAATCAAGTTCATCAAAAATCGTTTTTTGATATTCTTCAACCACCTCAACCGGCCGCATGCGTTTGCCGTCCGGCAACCATTTTTGAACTACCGTCGCAATACTGCGAAGTAATTCAACATCTGATTCAATAATCGGCTCGATCCCTGGGCGAATTACTTTTATGACGACTTCATCACCGCCGTCTTTTAATTTCGCAGTATGAACTTGGGCTATCGACGCCGAGGCCAGAGGGACTGAATCAAAATCAGTGAAAATCTCCTCTATAGCAGTAATATTGAGGGATGCAAGGATTGTCGCTTCAGCAATTTTGCCATCAAAAGGAATGACATGGTCTTGTAAAATTGCGAGTTCATCAGCAATATCAGCGGGGATCAAATCACGTCGCGTCGACAGCATCTGACCAAATTTGATAAATACCGGACCTAACGTTTCTAAAGCTAAACGCGCGCGTTGTCCTCTTGATTTATCGGTATGACGATTACGCAGCCAGAACAAAGAATGTCTACCCACTTTGGCATACCAAGGGATCCAATGGCCTGGAATTAAGTCATCCAAACCAAATTGTAGGACAACTTTCGCAATTTGATAAAACCGTTTAGACGCCATATTATTTATCACCTGCGAGTTGTTTCTTTTCTAAAATAGCTAATCGAGCAGCCAATCTGTCACACCAATAGCGAGTATCAGTCACCTCATCACTAAAATTAGCCAGTGACAATGGTGAAGCAACTAACTGCTTTTCTTCTATTAATGCCTCGCCAAGCGTGATGTCA
Organism: Glaciecola sp.; assembly: GCA_029251505.1. GTDB lineage: Bacteria > Pseudomonadota > Gammaproteobacteria > Enterobacterales > Alteromonadaceae > Opacimonas. Next base: position 10,634 of record JAQXDG010000089.1, read on the forward strand.
AAATGCTGTTTGACATATTTGGCATAATTGACAACTGCCGACGCCGTTCCCATGATGCTATGCGCTGGAACATCGCCGATTTTATGAGTTAAAATCTCAGTCAGATCTAAATCTAAGCCGTTGACCAATGCACTCAAATGTTGAGCGACACTTAAATCACCTTTAATATCTAATTTATCTTGTTTGATTAACGTAGTGAGTTGGTTGGTATCACGTAATTGCGACAATGCCGAAAGCTGGATCGTCAAATGACAATCACTGTCAACATCACACTCTATTTCACTATCAATATCACTACCAACGTCACCAGCAAGATTATTTGGCAACAAAATGTCAATCCGAGAATCAGTAAAATGCAACTGAATTGTTTGTTCTATAGGTAACAATGTCAGTGCTAACGATTTACCGGATAGAGGCTGTAAGTACGTTTGATATTCGCTATCCAACTGCAAGACTTCATTGGCACTAAACTCAGCGAGCCCTGATAACAATTGTTTAAGCGGCATTAATATTTAAATCCACGATGCAACGCAACAATGCCACCGGTTAAATTAGTGTAGGAAGTACCCTCAAAACCTGCATCTTGCATCATTTTCTCCAACGTATCTTGGTCTGGATGCATACGAATTGACTCTGCTAAATAACGATAAGAATCTTCATCATCCGCGACTAATTTACCCATCTTTGGTAATAAATGAAATGAATACGTATCGTAAATCTTTTCAAGGACGGTAGACGTCGGCTTAGAAAACTCCAGAACCAGTAAACGTCCACCTGGTTTGAGGACTCTAAAAATAGACGCCAAGGCGTTTTCTTTATGTGTCACATTACGTAAACCAAATGCCATCGTCACAATATCAAAGGCGTTATCTGGAAATGGCAAGGTTTCAGCATTCGCTTCGACGTATTTGATGTTATCAACCAAGCCCATATCTCGGAGTTTATCTTTGCCTACCTCGAGCATAGAAGGATTGATATCGGACAAGGTTACCGAGCCCTCAGATCCAACAATACGTGAAAATTTAGCAGTTAAATCACCCGTTCCACCGGCTAAATCAAGGACGTGATGTCCTTTGCGCGCCCCAGAGCAATCTATCGTGTAACGTTTCCATATACGATGAATGCCAAGTGACATAACATCATTCATGACGTCATATTTTGCTGCAACTGAATGAAATACTTCTGCGACTAATGATTCTTTTTGATCTTCGTCGACTTGTTTAAAACCAAAATGCGTCTGAGTACTTGACTGACTACTTTGCTGACTACTTGGCTGGCTGCTTGATTGGTTCTCTGCCATTTTGGCGTTCCTTATAAGGTAAAACTGACGAAAGCACTCCGCATGAACGTGCTTGTTTATAAGTGTGGAACCCATAAATCATGTTCGAAATATTACACAAATAGTGCTTTAAAATAAAGTATTTAAAATTGATCTGAAACTCGGTATCTTATCTATTATATTGCGTCAATTTTACAGCAAAATAACAATTAACTAAAAATAGCATTTAAGAGTAATCATAACAACGAGGTTCAAATGGAAAAGTTTCACACAATATATAGCCGAGCTGCACAACGCAAAGGCAGTGAAGCAATGCTAACTCTCCTTCTATCGCAACCTAAGTCTCATCGGCAGCTGGCAGAAACCCCTAGCAGTGAAATATTGTCTGAAATGTCCAAAAAAGTCTTTCAATCTGGTTTTGTATGGCGTGTCGTCAGAAATAAATGGCCTGATTTTGAAGAGGTATTCTGGCACTTTGATATCAACAAACTCATGATGATGCCGGATGATATGCTGGAGAAAAAGGCAACAGACCCGAAAATCATTCGCAACTTAAATAAAGTCCGTACCATTAGAGATAATGCGTTTATGCTTCATGATATTGTTCAAGCGCATGGCTCTGTCGGTCAATGGCTCGCTGATTGGCCTGCCGAAGACACAATCGGTTTATGGGCTTACCTAAAACAACACGGTGCCCGCTTAGGTGGCAATACCGGCCCCTACGCACTCCGCGCTGTAGGCAAAGATACGTTTATTTTATCACGTGATATTGAAGCCTATTTTAGAGCACACAAACTAATTGATGGTGGGTTAAATAGCAAACGCAGTTTGTCGACGATCCAAAATGCTTTTAATCAATGGCGCAAAGAATCCGGTTTGAGTTTGCAAGAGATTAGTCAAACCATTGCCTATGCGACAGGTGACAATGTGGCTGGGATGGCATAACACCATCCCAATCGGTTTATGCTGCAGCGTCGCTACTAATACCGCTATGGCGCAATAGCGCATCTACACTTGGCTCTCGCCCTTTAAAATTAACAAACAATTCCATCGGCTCTTTACTGCCGCCCATATGCAAGATATTTGTCAAAAATTTACGACCTGTCGCTTGGTCAAAAATACCAGCTTCTTCAAATGACGCAAACGCATCAGCGGATAACACTTCTGCCCATTTGTAACTGTAATATCCAGCTGCATAGCCACCAGCAAAAATATGCCCAAAACTGTTTTGGAATCGATTAAAATCAGGCGGTGTTAATACCGCGATATCCTTGCGGATCGCATTTAAAAACGCTTGAACATCAACGGGCTCGGTTTGCATGTGTAATGTAAAATCAAACAAGCTAAACTCAAGCTGACGTAGCATTTGCATCGCTGATTGGAAATTCTTAGCCGCTAACATTTTATCTAGCATTTCTTTTGGTAACGGCTCGCCCGTATCCACATGCCCAGAGATAAACTGCAACGCTTCTGCTTGCCAGCACCAGTTTTCTAAAAATTGACTCGGTAACTCAACGGCATCCCACGCAACACCATTGATCCCAGACACGGCTGAAACTTCAATCTGCGTTAACATATGGTGGATCCCATGCCCAAATTCATGAAACAGTGTAACCACTTCATCATGGGTAAAACACGCGGGTTTACCATCGACAGGACCCGAAAAATTACAGGTCAAATATGCCACAGGATATTGCAAAACCCCATCTTGTTGACGACGTTTAACCCGACACTCATCCATCCAAGCGCCACCTCGTTTTTTACTGCGGGCATACAAATCGAGGTAAAAACTGCCACGATACAAATTATCTTCATCATGAATATCAAAAAAACGCACATCAGCATGCCACACATCGACATCATGACGCTCGGTAATGGTGACACCATACAAGCGCGTGACCACTTCAAATAATCCTGGGACAACATGGGTTTCAGGAAAGTACGGACGTAACTCTTCGTCACTAATCGCGTATTTTTCTTGTTTAAGTTTTTCAGAATAATAACCGATATCCCAAGCTCGTAAGTTCATTCTCCCATAATTATCAGCGGCAAAAGCGCTTACCTCATCCAAATCAGCTTGCGCTTGAGGTTTTGATTTTTGTGCTAAATCTTGTAAAAAACCAATCACTTGGTCTGTCGATTGTGCCATTTTGGTTGCAATTGAACGTTCACTGTAATTAGCAAAACCGAGTAACTGCGCTAACTCAGTGCGCAAGGATAATGTTTCTGAAATCATTTGTGTGTTATCGAATTCACCGGCATTGGGGCCTAATTCAGACGCACGAGTGACATACGCACGATACATTTCTTCACGCCAATCTCGGTTATCAGCATACGTCATAACCGGTAAATAACTCGGAATGTCCAAGGTGAATAACCAACCAGCAAGATCATGTTGCTGCGCAAGTTGTGCGGCAGCCGCCTTTGCAGACTGAGGTAACCCAGCCAGTAAGTTTTCGTCAGTAACGTGTTTTTGAAATGCCATAGTGGCATCCATAACTTGATTTGAAAATGTCGACGATAACTCAGACATACGAGCTTTAATCTTGCCGTATTGCTCTTTTTTATCCGTCTCTAACGCAATCCCTGATAAAGTAAAATCGCGTAATGTGTTGGTCACCATTTTTTGTTGGGCGGTATCTAATGTCGCAAACTCTGCTGAGTCATGTAACGTTTTGTACAACTGATACAAACCTTCATGTTGCCCGACCCAAGTACCATATTCAGAAAGCAGTGGCAAACATGCATCATGCGCTTCTCGCCATGCATCATTGCTAAGCACTGAATTCATATGCGACACTGGTGACCATAGGTTACTTAACCGCGTATCCACTTCATCGATGGTTAAATACACGCTGGCATAGGATGCATCTTGAGCAGCAACGACAGCCTCTATTACCGTTTTACACTGTGTAATCGCATCAGTGATAGTCGGTACGATAGCCTCAGATTGAATCGCAGAAAAATGTGGTAACCCGTCCGGAGTAAACCATGCGTGTGAGGTTGTTGTATTGTCTGAAAGTGCTGACATAAATATTTCCTGAGTGTGACAAATCTATAACTACTATTTATGGTTGTATCGGCAAAAAACAATCCTAGCGTCTAATAAAATAACCATATTGTCTAAGTTATGCATTCAGGTGTTGGATTTTTAACGAAATTACGCGACACTAGATAAAATTTTACCCAATCACTATTTTATTTTTTGATTTTCCTACAAGGATTGATATGCACACTTTCGATTATATCTGTATCGGTGGCGGCAGCGGCGGCATTGCTTCAGCTAACCGCGCAGCCAAACACGGTCAACGTGTGGCGCTTATTGAAGCTAAAGCCATCGGCGGCACCTGCGTTAATGTTGGTTGCGTGCCTAAAAAAGCAATGTGGTTTGGTGCTCAAGTGGCAGAAGCAATCCATCGTTATGCGCCTGATTACGGTTTTGATGTCAAAGTAAACAATTTTAGTTGGGGCACACTCGTTGCCTCACGTGAAGCGTATATTGAACGCATTCACCAATCATATGATCGCGTGTTAGGTAACAGTGGTATCGCAGTCATCAATGGCTTTGCAACGTTTATCGATAAACAGACTATTGAAGTCAATGGCGAACAGTATACAGCCCCACATATCAGTATCGCGACCGGTGGCTACCCAATTATTCCGGATATTCCAGGCGCAAATTTAGGCATCACCTCTGACGGTTTCTTTGATTTATTAGAACAACCCCAACGTGCACTTGTGGTGGGGGCTGGTTATATTGGCGTGGAATTAGCCGGTGTTTTACATTCGCTAGGTACAGAAACGAGCCTAGTCGTGCGCAAAGAAAAGCCGCTACGTAATTTTGACGATACCATTACCAATACTCTTGTTGAAATTATGGCTGAAGAAGGTCCTAAATTAATCAATCATGCCAATGTCACCAATGTCGTTAAGCAAGCAGATGATAGCTTACTCGTCACTTTAGACACAGGTGACATTATCGAGACGGATACCTTAATTTGGGCGATTGGTCGTGCACCTGCCAACCAAAATATTGGCCTAGAACATACGGATGTGTCACTGGATGATCGCGGTTATATTGTCGTAGATGAATATCAAAATACGACTGCACCCGGTATTTACGCCCTTGGTGATAACATTGGTAAAATTGACTTAACGCCAGTAGCTGTCAAAGCGGGACGTTTATTATCTGAACGCTTGTTCAATGGCAAAACTGACGCAAAAATGGATTACACGTTGATCCCTACCGTCGTTTTCTCCCATCCTCCTATCGGTACGCTAGGCTTAACGGAAACTGAGGCACTCGCGCAGTATGGTAAAGAAAACGTGACAATTTACAATTCAAGCTTTGGTGCTATGTACACGGCAGTAACTCGTCATCGTCAAACCACTACCATGAAGTTAATTTGTGCTGGTGAGAATGAGAAAGTCGTTGGTTTACATGGTATTGGCCATGGTATGGATGAGATTTTACAAGGCTTTGGTGTGGCAATTAAAATGGGGGCAACGAAGGCTGATTTTGATGCTTGTGTTGCCATCCATCCAACTAGTGGTGAAGAATTCGTTACCATGTAATTTACAAATTGAATAGTGTATAGTCATGGGTAATTTTTCAGCTTTGGAATAACAATATGAATAATACCCCACAGCGTCTGCGTGCGAGTTTACTCGGTGGCGCACTATTTCTTTCTGGTGCGTTAATTAGCGCAACGATTCTTGCTCAAGAGCCTGAAGCAACAGAACAAACGGTGACCGATGAAAAATCGGATAAACGCTTTGCCGAATGGGACGTTCTCACCCCCCCTTTTCCATTAAATACTGTCAATATCAAAAGTAATGAAGTCACTTGGGCGAGTTTAGATGTGACCCCAGATGGCAAACACATTGTGTTTGATACATTAGGTGATATTTTTATCAGCCCGATTGATGGCGGTAATGCACAAGCGTTGACTCAAGATTTTGCTTGGAATATTCATCCAGCAGTCAGCCCTGATGGCAAACAAGTGGCTTTTATTTCCGATCGCGATGGCTTATCCAACGTGTGGGTCATGAATATCGACGGCACGGAACTACGTCAAGTTACCAAAGAAAAAAACAATATTATTCATTCTCCTAAATGGAGTCCTGATGGTCAGAACATCCTAGTGACTAAAGGTATCATGTCTAGTCGTAGTATCCCTGCTGGAGAAATCTGGATGTATCATCATACTGGTGGTACAGGTTTGGCGATTAAAAAGCGCGTCAACGGCTTAAAAGATCAAAAAAACATTGCCGATCCTGCGTTCTCGCATGATGGCCAATATATATACTATACCCAAGATGTCAGTGGTGGTTTTCGCTTTAGTTATAACCGTGATCCGCTAACTTCCGTCTTTGCTATTACGCGTTTTGACCGAGCAACCGGTGAAGAAGAACGTTTTATTTCAGGTACAGGTGGTGCGGTAGTGCCAACGCCTTCACCAGATGGCAAACACATTGCCTTTATTCGACGTATCCAAGAAAAAACAGCGTTGTTTATCAAAGATCTCAATACGGGTACGGAAACGCCAGTGTTTAAAGAGCTTGAACGCGATATGCAAGAAGGCTTTGGTTCTGAAGGCTACTTTAGTTATTTTGATTGGACCCCAGATAGCCAGCAATTAGTCTTTTGGACAGCAGGTAAAATTCATCGTTTAAGCATCATAGACCAAACACTTACTACCTTAGATATTAATATTGATAGCCAATTACAGTATGCCGATGCGGTGCGTTTTGATGTTGATGTGGCACCGGATAATTTCGATGTGAAAATGCTCCGTTGGTCACAAAAATCCCCCGACGGCAAAAAAGCCCTGTTCCAAGCACTAGGCAAGCTATACGTCCGCGATTTAAAATCAGGTAAAACCAAACGTTTAACCAAACAAAACGACCACGATGAATATTTCCCACGCTATGCCAATGATGGCAAGCAAATCGTATACACCACTTGGCATGACCAAGAGTTAGGTTCAGTTCGCATTGTGTCTGCTAGGGGTGGTAATGGCGATGTGATTACAAACCAACCCGGTCATTACGTTGAACCGGCATTTTCACCTGATGGCGAAAAAATCACCTACCGCAAGTTTACCGGCGGTTATTTACTTGACCCAACCTATTCAGTCGAGCCTGGGATATATGTTCATGATCTAGGCTCAGAACAAAGTATTCGCGTCAGTAAGCAAGGGATGCAACCGCATTTTGCAGGTGGCAGTGAGCGTGTGTATTTTACCGAGTATGTCTCTGGAACACCGTATAGTGAAACGCAATTATCCAGTGTTGATTTGAGCGGTGAAGATAAGCGCACACATCTATACGGCGCCGACAAAGTTAGTGAATACCGACTGTCACATGATAAGCAGTGGGTTGCATTTGTTTATCAATACAATACTTATGTCGTGCCATTTGTCGAAAATGGTAAAAAAATCACGATCAGCCCAACGATGACCTCATTGCCGGTCAAACAAATATCTGCTCGCGCAGGTGAGTATCTTAATTGGGCGCCGGATAACCAATCATTAACTTGGTTTCATGGTCCTTATTTATATGAACAGTCGCTCAATGTGGCTAATGCGGAAAACGCAGTACCCATTACCGAAGGACTGAAATTATCGTTTAGCAAAGCGAGCAAAAAAGCACAGGGTTATACCGCAATCGTAGGTGGTAATGTCGTCACTATGCGTGATGCCGACAATAAACAAGAAGTGATTAACAACGGCATCGTATTAATTAATGGCAATATTATTGAAGCGGTAGGCCCGGCTGATGGCATTACCATTCCAGAAGATGCATTGATTGTGGATGCTTCGGGAAAAACCGTTATTCCTGGTTTAATTGATACCCATGCGCATGGATCTCAAGGTCGTAATGAAATCATCCCACAACAAAACTGGTCACAGTTTTCAAATCTCGCGTTTGGGGTTACCACCATTCATGATCCTTCCAACGATACGACTGAAATTTTTGCAGCTGCTGAGTTACAACGAGCTGGTTTACGAGTCGGGCCTCGTGTCTACTCGACGGGTACGATTTTGTATGGTGCAGAAGGACTGGGTTATAAAGCGATTATCAATGATTTTGAAGATGCCTATTTTCATGTGCAACGTTTAAAAGATGTCGGCGCTATCTCGGTCAAATCTTATAATCAACCACGTCGTGATCAGCGTCAATGGGTACTTCAGGCAGCACGTGAATTAAACATGATGGTCGTGCCAGAGGGCGGTGGTAAGTTACAACAAAACTTATCAATGCTAGTGGATGGCCACACTGGATTAGAACATTCGTTACCTATAGCCAGAGGCTATGATGATTTAACTAAATTGTGGTCAGCGACTAAGTTTGGTTATACCCCAACATTTGTCGTGTCTTACGGTGGTTTGATGGGTGAAGAGTACTGGTATGATCGGACTAATGTCTGGCAGAACGAACGTTTACTTCGTTATACCCCACATACACTCTTAGACAGTCGTTCGATTCGTCGCCCTACTGCGCCAGACGAACAGTATAATCATATTGACGTCGCTAAGTACGCCAAAACATTGCGTGATAATGGTGTGGGTGTACATATTGGCGCACATGGTCAACGTGAAGGCTTAGCAGCACATTGGGAGCTGTGGATCATGGCTCAAGGTGGCTTTACCCCTTGGGAAGCGCTACGAGGCGGAACGATTGATGGTGCTCGTCATTTGGGTATGGACAAACAAATTGGGAGTATCGAAATCGGCAAAGTGGCTGATTTAGCGATTATTGAAGGCGATGTACTCGCCGATATTAAACGCAGTGAGTTTGTCAGTCATACAGTCATTAATGGTCGTGTATTTGCAGCAGCAACGATGCAAGAACTGGGTAGTGAGACAACGCCTGCACCATTCTTCTTTGCTGATGATAATAGCCAGTTTATGCCGCAAGCCACTCAGCTTGAGGTAGATGCTAAAGCTAAAAATTATCACTGGGTGCATTAATCTGAACGAATATGCACTAATACTGAACTTTCATTGGTGTCTGTTTTACCACAGACACCAATGGGTCACTGACTGCTCTTGTAAAAATACTTCCGCTTGATCGCCTTGTAATATGGCTAATGTCGCCAACAATCCAGCTTGGGTACAGTTTTCTCCTGCCACTGTCACCGATCGTGGCGCGCCGATAACCGGATATCCCGTCTGCGGGCTGATAACATGCCCATAACGCACCCCATCTTTTAATAAAAATCGTCGAGCATCTCCACTTGTCGCTAAACCACCTTGAGCTATGGTCACTAACATTTGCGTAGCACGAGCAGGATCAGGGTGTTCAATGCCGACTTGCCAATACGGATGAGCATGACGTGGACGTGTCACTGCAATATCGCCACCAAAGTTCACCAATACCGACGCACTAGGGAGTATTTCACGCGCGAGTTGTACACAACGGTCAACCGCATATTCTTTGCCTATCCCACCTAAATCTATAGCGTAACCGGGTAGTAAGCGCACACTACTATCAGTTAACAAGACATTTTGCCAGCCGCTGCACACCAGACAAGCGTCAATCATGGTTTGCGAGGGAATGTTGTCACTCCCATCAAATTGCCACACCTGCCCGAGTACTCCACTGGTCACATCAAAGCGCCCGTCACTGAGTTCAAAACAGGTATTAGCAAGGTTTAATAGTTGTTGAGTTTCAGGATCAATCGCAACGGATTGCCCCTGAGCATGATTAATTTGATGTATGATATTATCATCACGATAGCGGGAATATTTGGTTTCAATGCGCCAAGCTTCCGCTGCGATGGCTTGAGTCACGGCAAATGCTTGTTGCTGATCAGTGCTATCAATAAGCACTTCACAGGGTGAAGCCATAGCAAAAAAGTGACCACAAATGTGATCACTCCTGACTTCTATTGAGACTTCCCGTACACCGTTATTTGTCATTAACACTCATCGTTAAAACTGATAATTAAACTGTACTATCAGTGCTTTTATACTCGGATACAAGTCCAATTCAGCAAGTTGCCCTGGTTCGGCAAAGCCAGCATTTTTCGGATTTTGTTGATAATATTCAACTCGCACAGCCCAAGCATCACCATTATCTAGTTTTTGTCCGTATTTTAACCCCACCGTATAGGCATCCATATCGCCTAAACGATAATCCGCACTCGCATAAGTAGGTAGCGGTTGATCACTCAATAAAAACGGCTGATAAAATTCAGCAGCACTTTGTTGATAATAACGCAGATGCGGTTGAATATAACTGTTATCCGACAAATTATAGCGTAAGCGTGACTCTAAAGTGTGCGATTGAATATCCCAATCATCGGTTGCAAAACGGTAAGAAAAATCTACGACGCCACTGTCCATCGCGTATTTAGTCTGCCAGTACACATTATGTTTTGTACGAGAATCAGGTCGTGATTCAAACAGAGTATCTTGCACTGTACCTTGGTTATTGACGACAGAAACCAGTTTGTAAGGATCATTCAAATAGCCATCCGACACGGACATACCATAATTAAGCTGCATGATCGTGCGGCGATTAATGATTTGCGTCAGGCCAAATAAAACGTCAATGGTATCTTTGTCTTGTGCGCCGTCACGACTGCCATAGTGGTTTTCATGGTCATCAAATTCGGTATTGCCTGAACCCTCATCATCTCGATAGTCATCATATAAATCATAATCACTTAAGCTGTTTAATACTGAGATGCTACCCAGTCTTTCTGGCGTGCCACCAACCGGATCAATACTATCAAACTGATAGGATAAGCCTAATGATAGTGTGGTATTTTTTTGATTAAAATCACGGGCTAATGAGCCATTTACGCCAAGGGATAAATAGTCATATTCTTTCGAAAAATGCACACCGGTTGATCCGCGCAAATCCGTCCCTAGTGGTTGTGTCCACTGGGCATTTAACTGTACACGAGAATCTTTAAACGTATCATCTAACGGAGTTTCACCAGCAGCCACTGCATAACCTGAATTACCCGATGGGCCTGAATAGGTCTGTACCGTGTCTTGCGGCACTGCGCCCGTAGCGGATGCGCCTGTTAAACCATCGAATGTCACTTTACCATTGAAAATATGTTCATCACCAAAGTCTTTGGTTGCACTGATCACACCTTCAACTAAGCTGACTCGGTCGGTTTCACCATAATACAAGATTGCGGTATCAAACTTCCACTCGTCTGCCGTGTTGCTATTTGCTTGTGCAAGCGGGCTAGCCGTGCCTAATAATGCACAAGTTGCTAATGCTAAGGTTGCTGCAATCGGTTTTGGTTTAGTGACCGTTGAGTCCGCTAAACCAATTGATGAATGATGATCAGTTAGTTGCATCCACAACCTCCACCAGCAAATGCACGACCACCAGAGGTCGCTTCTTTCGAAAAGTAAATATGGTCGTCTAGCCCTAAGTCGACACCTTCTGCATTGAGTGCCATTTCTTCTTTGGCTAATAAATCACGCTCCCACGGTTGTACACCTAAACTGGCGCAACCGACTGCTTGAGATACAGTGATAGCCACTAATGCTAATTTGAATATTTTTTTCATTATTGTCCTCTTTATTCCGCAATTAATTGAGCAATACTGTGCTCATATTTGGGTATTTGTTTGCTAAAAAAACCGGTATGAGCGAAGCGGACTTGGCCGCGCTTATCAATTAAATAACTGCTCGGCATGCCGACGACTTGATAAGCTTGAGCAAGCTCACCGTTAGGATTAAATTCAACATGAAACGCTGCGGGATTATCTTGTAAAAATTGCTGAGCGAGTTCAGCCTCTTGATCTAAATTGATCGCCAGGACGACTAAATCATCGCCATACTGCTGTTGAATTTGGTTCATCCAAGGAAATGATCGACGACACGGCACACACCATGATGCCCAAAAATCGACATAAACGACTTTACCTTTGAGATCATTTAAGGAGGTTGCTTGAGTGCCAGTTGTCGCGAGGTGATTAGGCTGTTGTAGAGATATAGGCGGTGCTGGATAATTGACAGACTTAGCAAATACAAGGTGCGTTTGCCCTGCCCACAGCCCTATCGATAGAACTATCAGGCAGACAAGGATAGATAACATACGTGTAAGTTGGCGCATAAAAATACTATGGTTAATCAATGATAAACTTAGATTAACCAGCGAAACTTAACTCTACCTTAAGCATAGTTAAAAACTCCACTGCAAACCGGCACGCAAAGTGTGATCTTTACTATCACCGTTAAAGCCTTTAATAAATGCTAATTCCCACTTCAGTTGTTGCTGCGGACTAAACTTTTTGACACCCATAAAACCGGGGCCAATGCCAAAAAAATCCTTGTCAGTGTACAACTCTAACGCAGGTTGAAAAGCGGGTCTAAGACGATAACGATATTGCATTCTAAATTCGCTTTCTAATACCGAATCAATGGCTTGCCCAAAGACGTATTTAACAATGAGATTCGTCGCTAAATGAGTCCGACCAAATTGTTTTTCATTGATCAAGCCAATACTCGTTTTAAAATGATCGACTTTGCGGGACTTTTCTATTTCAAAGATAAAAGCCGTATCAGCCCAGTACTGACCTTGCTCACCGAGCATCCATCGTGCTTCCACTTCATATTCAGCCAAACTGACATTTTCTAGCTCATCACGTTCAGCACTTAAAAACACTTCTACCATGAATCCTTCAGTAAACGCATGCCCATAACCGACTCGATGAAATAACTCATTGCCGGTATCCGTTTTACGAGAAACCAAGCGCCACTCAATATCACGCTCAAAGGGAAGGATATTCGGTTTGTAGACTTTATCCACAACAATATCAGCATAACTGGTTGTGCTTGCCATGATCATGCTCGCAAGTAGCAACCACCCGAGCGCGCTAGCAAACGATTGTTGTAGTGTTAATTGTTGTTCACGACACATACGATTTCTCTTTTCTTAAATACGATTTGGCGTAGATGAACCGCCATCCCCATGCTGCGCCAAATACCAACACGAACAGGTATACACTTAACTCCAAGACACTTAGCGTGGCATTGATCCCCATTAAAGCATGCACTAGCACACCCAATACCGACGATTCATTGAACCATTGGCTCATATCCACCAGCGGATCGGTCCAGGTTAACCAGCCAATTTGCGCTAGCCACTGTTCAATCAGCACGACTCGTCCGGCAATGAATAACCATAACACAGCCCAAACCACATAACGCCTAGAGAGCACATACACTGCCAGTAAGTACCAACATATCGCCAATGCTAGACTGACTAACGCCCCCAAACTTAACCCTGTCAATAAGACGGTCAAAGAAGTATTCGGAGCGTGTGATTTGGTCAGGACATAGAGCCATAAAGATGTACTTTGTGGAAGGTGAATCAACACCGTAGCCACGACTATCAACATCAATGTACAGCGATTCACGGGACGGTGAGGATAACGAAAAAAACCAATAGAAATTACGACTGACACGAATACGGTAAAACTGTAAAACCATTCCAATGTATCAATCGGCAACACATTAATGATGGTATTAATATTGACACCAAACAAGACCAAAATGAGAATACTGACCAACGTCACACTGCGCTTAAAGCCTGCTACAGGCGGTCGTAAAATATAAATCAAACTAATAAACCAGAATACTGGCAAACACACTTTCAAGCTCAGGATTGCACTACTTATTAGCATCTTCCCCCCCTTTATCAGGTTGTGTGTTGAGGCTGTTGGATTGTTGCTGTGCTTTATATTCATGTAATGGTAATACGACAAGCGAACCACGCGCGGTATCAGGGTGATATTCACCAATAAAACCATATTCGCCAGACGCTAATTTAGGTAAATAGATGATGGTAGGACGATTGGGGAAAATCACTTTTTCACGGTTTAATGCAAAACTATCAAACTCTTCTGGTGTCGTATCCAGATTATGTATAATTAATTGAATCGGTGAATTTTCTGGTACATAAATTCGACTTGGATAAAATAAATGTTGCTCAATGGTGATACGTTGGATCACCGTGCCCGCGCCCATTAATAAGGGTATAGATAGCAGTACGCTGCTTAATCCAAGCGTTTTCAAGATGTTTACTAGGGCGCTGCTGGTGCTTAATGTTTGCTGGTACATCTCGATTACGCCCGCTTGACAGGTAAGTGCATAGCAACACACAACCCCCCTAACGCAGTACTATTTCTAAACTGAATGTCGCCATAGTGCACATCAACAATTTGTTTGACCAATGCCAGCCCTAATCCTGCACCTTGAATTTGTTTATGTTGGGGACCACGATAAAAACGCTGACTCATTTGTGTTAATAATTGCTGATTTAACGGTTCGCCTTCATTTTCTACACGTATTTCTATGGTCGGTTTAGCTGCCATCACTAAACGCAGTGTCACCAAAATATTAGAGTAGCTATTGGCATATTTATTGGCATTGAGGATCAAATTAATAAATACCGTAGAGAGTAATTCGCTCTCCGACTCTATCGAAAAATCCTCCGGTAAATCACACTGCAATTCAATATTTTGGTGTTTTTGTAATAATTGCGGATACACTTCACTAATTACATCTTGCATCAAATGCTCTATTGCCACTGGATGCCATTTAATTTGATGTTGATCAGGGTGCGTTTGTGACAATAATAAGAGTTGGTTGACTATTTTGGTTAGGCGTTTTACTTCTACTAAATTTTTACGTAATCGAGGATGGTGGGCGCTATCGATTTCTTCCATCGCATTTTGCAATGATATGGCTAAAATGCTTAAGGGGGTCCGCAACTCATGTGCCACATTGCCACTAAAACTTTGCTCGCGCTCAAGACCCGCTTGGATTTTACCTAGAAGTTGATTGATTGTGCTGACCACCGGCTCCAATTCAGTAAACTGACTATCGAGTCTTATCGGATCAAGTTGAGTCAATGCCCGCGATGACAACAATGCCGTCAATTGCTTTAACGGCCGCAAGCCCATCCTCACTGACGTAAAGATAAGTAATCCAAAAATTGGTATGGCGAGCACAAACGGTAAGATCGCCGATGTGATAAAAGCATCGGTTTTCGCCGCCCGATCCGATATTGAGTATGCAACGATAACCGTTTTATCGGCATCGACTAACGTCAATACTCGCCAGCGATCATAATTAAAATTAGTTTCACTAAACCCTAACTCAGTGGCAATCAAGATATCCGGTGCTTGGCTAGAACGAAAAACTAGCTGTTGATCTTGCCAGACTTGTAATGCCAGATCACCTCGGTTGAATACCGTCTGCGCTTGAGGATATTGGTTATCCATATCAGGTAACCTCGATTGTGCAAAAACATTCAGTGCTAAGACACTTTGACCTAGGGCTTGAAGTTCAGCATCATAAAGCGCTTGAGTATTATTCTGTAGTTGTTTATAGCCTGCGACCACAGCGAGTGTAATCACCAAAATAATACTCGATACAAGGAGTAACGTAATAAGACGCTGGATTGACTTCATTTATGTAACAGTTTCATTTAACTAACGGCTATGTGCTTTTTAACACAGTATCCCACACCACGAATAGTATTGATAAAATCTTTTGGGAGTTTTTTCCGTAAGTTATGTACATGCACTTCAATCGCGTTACTCGACACTTCATCGCCCCACTCATACAACATGGTTTCTAATTGAGATTTGGACACAATCCGGTCGGCGCGTTCCATTAACGCTCTCAAAATCATAAATTCTTTTTTGGGTAATGCCAGAGGGATATCTTGCACTGTCACCGCCATAGAATCGGTACGTAATCTAACATCTGCAACGTGAATATCTGAAGAGGTAACCGTGCCTAGACGCCGTTGCAACACGCGTAATCGCGCCAATAACTCATCAAGCTCAAAGGGTTTTGGTAGATAATCATCGGCACCAGCATCTAATCCTGCCACTTTATCTGATAACTGACCTCTTGCGGTCAGAACTAATATTGGTAAGGTCAAACCCAATTTTCGGATTCTAGTTAGCACTTGCAAACCATCTATATCTGGTAATCCAAGATCTAAAATCATTAAATCAAAATCCCCATTTTGGGCTGCGACAATGGCTTGCTTACCTGACGATAAGTGTGACACCGCATAGTTCGCTTTGCGCAATGATTGACAAATTTCATCTGCAAGTGCGAGTTCATCTTCAATAAGTAAAATATGCATGTGTGACGACCACTATTTTTTGATTATGGCGTATTTTATAGTAATAAACTTAACCTAAGCTTAAGCTTTTTTCTACCTTAAACACTGCCCTTTAGACTAGATATATCGATTTCTATTTGCTTAATATACCCGTTTTTTTTGATTTTTATCAAGGTGTTAAACATATACCGCCACATTCGTGTCTGAATTGTGCAACAACTAATAATCGCAAAATATTCATTTCATTCTAAGCTTTAAAATGAATAGCAAAGGATGTCTGGAATTTATTAAATGCTTTTACATCGCACAAGAGCATTTAATCAATTCATACATTGGATTCTTGTCATTTTGAGTTAATGAACATAACCAATATAAGGAATTATTATGCATAAAGAGTTACATAGCTTATCGCCTCGAGAGTTTCAAGTCGCCAATCATATCACTAAGGGAATGACGAACCGAGCCATTGGAGACAAATTGTATATTAGTGAAAGAACTGTAAAATTTCACGCGGCGAATATCTACAAGAAACTCAAGATCAAGAATCGAGCTGGGTTGATATCAGGGTACATTTCCGAGATGCAGCGAATTGAAAAACTAAGGATCAGCATTCATTGATCGTTACGATTAAGAATGAATTCTGTGTTATCAACCCAATGTGAACAGGTGTTGATAACACAACTTATTTCATTACTAAGCAGACATATAACAATTGATTAGCGCTGATTTAATGCGATGCTAAAGGATATAACGACTTAGATCTTCATTATCAACCAGCATTTCTAAATGATGGTTAACATATTTTACATCCACTTCAACTGACTCACCGCTTTTTTCTGACGCATCATAGGATATTTCTTCCATCAGACGTTCCATTACGGTGTGCAAACGGCGTGCTCCGATATTTTCGGTACGTTCATTCACTTGCCAAGCTGCTTCTGCGATACGCTGAATACCACATTCAGTGAAAGTAACCGAGACGCCTTCAGTACCTAACAATGCGACATATTGTTCTGATAATGACGCATGTGGTTCCGTTAAAATACGCACAAAATCATTGACTTCTAATGCCTGTAACTCCACGCGGATTGGTAGACGACCTTGTAATTCTGGGATCAAGTCAGATGGCTTACTCATTTGGAACGCACCTGAAGCAATAAACAAAATATGGTCCGTTTTTACCATGCCGTGTTTCGTGGATACTGTCGATCCTTCAATTAATGGGAGTAAATCACGTTGCACCCCTTCTCGAGACACATCAGCGCTTGAATTGCCTTCGCGCTTACAAATTTTGTCAATCTCATCGATAAAGACAATTCCGGTTTGCTCTAACGCTTCAATTGCATCTTGTTTTAGATCTTCTTGATTAACTAACTTTGCCGCTTCTTCGTCAATTAATAACTTGAACGCGTCTTTGATTGTCAGTTTTTTCTTTTTCGATTGATTACCTGATAAATTCTGAAACATCCCTTGTAATTGATTGGTCATATCTTCCATACCTGGAGGCGCCATTATCTCCACACCAACTTGTGGTAACGCAACATCAATTTCAATTTCTTTATCGTCTAACTTACCTTCGCGTAATTTTTTACGAAACACTTGTCGCGTGGATTTATTATCGGCATCTTGGTTTTCACCAAAGATATCTTTTGGAGGAGGGATCAGTACATCTAAAATCCGGTCTTCTGCCGCTTCTTCTGCTCTGAATTTGACCTTAGCCGTCGCCTGTTCTTTGGTCATTTTGACTGCAATATCTGTCAAATCTCGAATAATGGTTTCAACTTCTTTACCAACATAGCCAACTTCGGTAAATTTTGTCGCTTCGACTTTTATAAATGGCGCATTCGCTAGCTTTGCCAGACGACGTGCAATTTCAGTCTTACCAACACCCGTAGGACCGATCATTAATATATTTTTCGGTGTCACTTCTTGGCGTAATGCTTCAGGTAACTGCATCCGGCGCCAACGATTTCTTAACGCAATGGATACCGCGCGCTTGGCATCTTGTTGCCCAATAATGTGTGTGTCCAACTCATGGACGATTTCTCGGGGTGTCATAGCTGACATAATCTGTTCCTCAATACTATGCTTTGGACTTAATAATCTAACGTTTCAACGGTATGGCTATGATTGGTGAAGACACAAATATCACCGGCAATCGTTAACGCTTTGGTCGCTATCTCTTGAGCAGATAACTCAGTATTTTCCAACAATGCCGTCGCCGCAGACTGAGCAAAAGGGCCACCTGAGCCAATCGCAATTAAATCGTGTTCAGGCTGGATCACGTCACCATTACCCGTGATCACCAACGAAGCAGTATGATCAGCGACCGCTAATAATGCTTCGAGTTTGCGTAGCATTCTATCGGTGCGCCAATCTTTGGCTAATTCAACAGCGGCTTTAGTCAGATGACCTTGATGTTTTTCTAATTTACTTTCAAAACGCTCAAATAATGTAAAGGCATCAGCCGTGCCACCGGCAAAACCCGCAATGACTTTATCATGATATAAACGGCGTACTTTTTTAGCGTTGCCCTTCATCACGGTGTTGCCTAATGAGACTTGCCCATCTCCGGCCATAACGACTTGTTTGCCACGACGAACTGATACAATAGTAGTCACAGGTAATCCTTATATATATATCGCACACTATTGTGCCTAATAAAAACTATGTGGGGGGGAGGAATCGATAATTCAAGGCAATTAGTAATGAATTACGTTGGATTATCAACGAATAGGCACTTATAAATTCCAAAACCAAATCTGACAAGAGTTGATATTTTCACGTTGCAAAACATGACGGTCACGCTCTGCATCACGTTTTGAGTCATACGGCCCCAAAATAACCCGATACCAACCTGATTTTGAACCGCGGATCTGTGGTTCAAGCCCAACAAAAGCCATCGTTGCTCGCATCGAATCCGCTTGCTCATAAATTTTAAACGATCCGCATTGCATCAAATAGCGTTTATCTGATGTCGCCACTTCGGCTTCGATTTCTACTTCATAGCCAGGTAACGATTTAATAAACGCCCATTCTTCTTTGGGTAACTCAGGAAGAGGGTCAAGTTCATCTATATCCGGCTGGGTTACGATTTTAACCGACGGTGCTGTTGCCGGAACCACTGTTGCATCATCTTTAATCGAATATAAAAAATAAGCAAAACCGGCTAACACCAATACCGCAAATCCTATTTTAATCTTAGGCGTGATGGAAGCAGTCGCTGATTTAGCGGGCGCTTTACGGCGATTCGACGGTGTGCCTTTTTTACGAGGAGTTGGTTTACGTTTGATATAATCTTTTTGAGCCATGCGGCGTTAAAACCTGATAATAAAAAAATGTACAATACTATTGTAGTGAGTTGCTTAGTTAAAATCTATGTTATCTACGTCAATAGACCATCTAACTCGCAACTTGTTCGCATAATCGTTGTATTCATCCATAATCGTCGCGAGGACTTTTTGCCGCAAATCACGATACGGGCTTTGTATAATCAACATGTAACGATAGCGAGCTTGTTTTTTCTCAATTAAACATGGCACAGGTCCGACTGTCGAAATATTCGACATGTTGCTCAATAATTGTTTCGCATATTGGAGTACTTGTATTGCACGTTGTGGATTTTCATCTTCAGCACGAAACACAACCTGAAAACTATAAGGTGGCAAGTGCGCTTGTTCGCGTTCATGCAACGCAAATCGAGCGAAATGTCCATAACCATTATTGACCAAATCTTGTAATAACGGATGCCCAGGTTGGGTGGTCTGCAAAAAGGTTTCGCCAGGTTTATCCGCCCGCCCCGCACGACCTGAAATCTGTGTAATTAACTGTGAGAGTTTTTCAGGTGCGCGAAAATCAGCACTAAACAACGCCCCATCGACATCCATAATGACAACACAAGTCACGTGAGCAAAGTGATGACCTTTTGCCAAAATCTGCGTACCGAGTAAAATTTGATGTTCACGTTGATTGATCTGTTCAATCGTATTCGCAAGAGTTTGCTTGCCGCGCATTGAGTCAGAATCAATACGGATCGTCGAATATTGCGGAAATAACTCAGCCAAACCTTGTTCTAGCTGCTCAGTACCCACTCCTTGCGTCATCAACTCTGTTGCACCACAAGCACTACAACGATGCGGAGCTGGGGCTTGAGCTAAACATTGATGACACACCAAACGTGATTGCGCTTTGTGATAGGTCATCGGTTTGTCGCATGCGCGGCAATCTTCAACGTGACCGCATTGTTGACACACGACCGCAGGTGCAAATCCGCGGCGATTTATAAATAACAACACTTGATTGCCTTGTGCCAAATGCGATTGCATTACCTCTATGGTGGGAGGCGCAAGTCCATATGTGAGCGGTTGTTGGCATATATCGATTAAATTTACCGGCGCTACAGCTGCATCACCGGCTCGCTTAGCCAACACAAAATGTTGAAACTTCCCTGTCAAGGCACGCTGCAATGTTTCTAAAACGGGCGTTGCCGTTCCTAAGATAATCGGAATTTTGTGACGTTGCGCCAGCATAATTGCCACATCACGGGCATGGTAACGCAATCCGTCTTGCTGTTTAAAGGAATCATCATGCTCTTCATCAATGATGATCATACCCAACTCAGGTAGAGGTGTGAAAATAGCAGAACGAGTCCCTATCACCAGACCAATTTGATTTAATCGAGCTTGTTGCCACACGGCTAAGCGTTCATTGTCGCTTAATCCAGAATGTAACACACCCACATCAATACCAAAGCGTGCTTCAAAACGCGACACGGTTTGTGGCGTTAACCCAATTTCAGGCACCAAAATTAATACTTGTTGGCCACGTTGTAATACTTGATTGATAACTTGCAAATAGACTTCTGTTTTGCCACTACCTGTTATCCCTTCTAGCAAAAAACAACCAAATTGGTCAAGTTGGCTATTGATCCCCGTAATTGCAATGGATTGCTCTATATTGGCAGACAAGCCTGCTATCGCTTGAAAATGCGCAGCACCTGTCTGTGTAAACCAACTCCCAGCAGGCGGTACATGTGATGTTTCAACCAATATCTCTTTTTTAAGTAAAGCATTCAGAGCTGGAGAGCCAAATTGCTGACGCAACTGGGCTTTATTGATGCCAGTGACGTTTTTGTTTTGCGTATCCGGTTGTGTCTGTTCTGCGTGATTTTCCTCGGCCTGAGTGTCCACGACTTGAGTTTGTGCAGCAACATAACACGCTAAAGCATATTGTTTAGGCGCCCGTTTTAAAGCAATCAAATCGACGGTTTGCGTCAAATCACTGCCACGTATATTTAATGCTTGTAAGGTATCGTTGAGCTGAATAACTCGTTGAGGCTTGGGGGAACTGGATACAGACTTACGCAATGCACTTGGTAGAGCTGTTTGTAAAACCTCACCAATAGGGTGCTGATAATAGGTTGATGTCCATGTTAATAACGCCAGCCATTGCTCGGAGAGGATCCCTTTTGAGTCTAATACGGTCGTGATCGCTTTGAGTTTTGCTAGGTTAATTTCCTCGCTGTCAACAGCTTTAGCAGAAGATAGTGCTGTGCTGTCACTCTGACATTCAACCACGATCCCGACCAACTGACGATTGGCGAAGCTCACCAATACTCTTGCCCCAATGGCAACGGGCTCGCTGTGAGTGTAATGAAAGGTTTTACGCAGTGGAACAGGCACTGCAATTGCCAAAAATACCATGTCTACTTATTTTTATCGTTTTTATTGACCAATAAGGCGATTATACTTGATCAAAGGACTAAGTTACATTATTATGCGCGTCCATTTTGCGACTCATTGCGTGTGCGGTGAGTCATGTTAATTATTGCGTATGGTGTACAGCTTCGGGTTGTATAGCGATACGGCCTAAATTTATAAGGTAACCCCTATGAAACAAGATATCCATCCTAAGTACGCTGAAATCACTGCAACCTGTTCTTGTGGTAACGTAATCAAGATCCGTTCTACTGTAGGTAAAGATTTAAACCTAGACGTATGTTCTGCTTGTCACCCGTTCTACACAGGTAAGCAACGTAATGTTGATACAGGTGGTCGTGTTGATAAGTTCAACAAGCGTTTCTCTGCACTTAGCAAAAAATAAAAATGATTCGCTGCTAGCAGCCAATACATTCTTCTCAAAAAGCGCTCATTCAGCGCTTTTTTTGTGGGTATTCAGAAATCGGATATGTATTTAATTTTTAGTGTGATACATTACAAATTAATGCTAATAAAAACAATAATAAAGCAAAAAGACAGAGGTAATTTTAACCCCCTACATCTCAAGGAAATGCACGAAAAATGTCTGATTTTCGTCAACAAGCGTTAGACTATCACGCCCTGCCAAAACCAGGAAAGATCAGTATCGAATTAACCACTCCCGCAGCGACTGTTAATGATTTAGCCCTTGCCTACAGCCCTGGTGTGGCTGAGCCAGTACGTGAAATAGCTGATGATCCTGCCAATGCTTATAAATACACCGCCAAAGGTAATCTAGTTGCTGTTATTACAAACGGCACTGCGATTTTAGGTTTAGGAAACTTAGGCCCTCTCGCCTCCAAGCCGGTAATGGAAGGTAAAGCGTTATTGTTTAAGCGTTTTGCTGGACTTGATTCCATCGATATTGAAGTTACACATCGTACTACCGAAGAATTTATCAACACTGTGGCCAATATCGCTGATACCTTTGGTGGCATCAACCTTGAAGATATCAAAGCACCTGAATGTTTTGAAATCGAACGTGAATTGCAAAAGCGTTGTAAGATCCCTATTTTTCATGATGACCAGCACGGAACAGCAATCGTGACTGCTGCGGGTATGCTCAACGCCTTAGAAATCCAAGGTAAAGACATCAAAAACGTTCGGATTGTCTGTATGGGTGCGGGTGCCGCAGCAATTGCTTGTATGGAATTACTGATTAAATGTGGTGCTCAACGAGAAAAAATCTACATGTTAGATCGCAAAGGCGTCATCCATACCCGACGTGAAGGTTTGCCCGAACATAAAGTGGCATTTGCCAATAATACTGATAAACGCACACTGGAAGATGTGATGGAAGGTGCTGATGTGTTCTTAGGTGTATCTGGTCCAGATGTTTTGCCAGCAGAAACGTTAGCCTTGATGGCACCAAACCCTATCGTGTTTGCTTGTTCCAACCCCGATCCAGAAATCAAACCCGAATTAGCTATGGCCACGCGTAATGATCTAATTATGGCGACCGGTCGT
This sequence comes from Glaciecola sp., assembly GCA_029251505.1. Taxonomy (GTDB): domain Bacteria; phylum Pseudomonadota; class Gammaproteobacteria; order Enterobacterales; family Alteromonadaceae; genus Opacimonas. Next base: position 34,259 of record JAQXDG010000089.1, read on the forward strand.
TCTGATTATCCAAATCAAGTCAACAATGTGTTGTGCTTTCCGTTTATTTTCCGTGGTGCATTAGATGTTCGCGCAAGCGAAATTAATGATGCGATGAAAGTCGCTGCAGTTGAAGCCTTACGAAAAGTATCCAAAGAACCAGTACCAGCAGAAGTATTAGTTGCTGCAGGGGTTGATTCATTAGTGTTTGGACGCGATTACATCATTCCAAAACCAATGGACCCAAGGCTTTGTGCTCGCATAGCAAAAGCAGTGGCTCAAGCAGCGATTGACTCTGGTGTGGCACACTTTGATGAATTACCCGAAGGGTATATGGAAGACTGAAAGTAGTGTTGGGGTGGTGCTACTCGTCGGTCAACTCATCGAGTGTGGCATCAATCCCCATTTCTTCCATTAGTTTGCGCACAGATTCAGGGATACGATTCGTATTGCCTTTCTTCAAATCGTCATCATCCGGCAATGGTTGCCCGGTAAACGCATGTAAAAACGCTTCACATAATAATTCCGAATTTGTCGCATGGCGTAAGTTGTTGACTTGGCGGCGAGTGCGTTCATCAGTCAACACTTTCAGGACATTGATAGGGATCGAAACGGTTACTTTTTTGACTTGTTCGCTTTTCTTCCCATGCTCTGCGTATGGATGAATGTATTTGCCGTTCCATTTAGCCATAGGGTACTCCTTAAACGTTCTGCGTTTATTATTATTATGCTTTATTGCTATAGGTTATTAGTAGATGATCGAACTATATAGCTTGACCAAACGACGAATATTACGTAGTTTAGACGTCTAAACGTCTATTGTATACATATTTATTTGAGGTATTTCCATGGTTTCTTACGCCCAAGGCGTTGATTCTCTTAACCAAACGCTTTCCGAATTGCGTGATATCAACGTTTCTTTTGAATTTTTTCCTCCTAGTAATGACAAAATGGAAAACATGTTGTGGAAATCAGTGGAACGCTTAGCACCACTTAAACCTGCTTATATGTCAGTTACCTATGGCGCGAATAGTGGCGAGCGTGACAAGACTCATAATGTCGTAAAACGGATCCAACATGATCTTGGTGTGCCAGCGGTTCCGCATTTAACCTGTGTTGACGCATCCCGCGAAGAACTTGTTGATATAGCCAAAGAATATTGGGCGAATGGCATCCGTCGCATTGTTGCATTGCGTGGCGATCTTCCTCCAGGAATGCAAAAACCAGATATGTATGCCAGTGATTTAGTCGCATTATTGAAAGATGTCGCTGATTTTGATATTTCGGTTGCTGCTTACCCAGAAAAACATCCTGAAGCACCCAATGCCCAATTTGACCTGCTTAACCTAAAACGCAAAGCTGAGGCCGGTGCTAACGAAGCCATTACTCAATTTTTCTTTGATACGTCACATTACCTCCGTTTTCGCGACCGTGCGGCAGCAGCGGGTATTGATTTAGATATTGTTCCTGGGATTTTACCTGTAACAAACTATCAAACACTCGTCAAATTTGCCGGCTTCACGGATGTACATGTGCCTAATTGGTTGCATAAAATGTATGATGGATTAGATGATGGCGACCAAACTACGCGTAATTTACTTGCAGCAAACATCGCCATGGATCAAGTAAAAGTTCTTGCTAAAGAAGGCGTTAAACATTTTCATTTTTATACACTCAACCGTAGCGAGTTAAGTTACGCCATTTGTCATATGCTAGGACTGCGTGCATGATAGAAACCTTTCGCCAATGGATGGCGTTGATGCGACACCAACTCATTCCTCAATTCCCCGCTATTGCGCGCTATTTTGTGGCGCGCTGTGCAACGGACAAAGTCACCGTTTCGGCAGGGCATCTTGCATATGTTTCGTTATTATCGTTAGTGCCATTTATCATGGTCTTTTTTACTATGCTATCTGCGTTTCCTGCTTTTGCAGAAGTGCGCCTAGAGCTGCAAGCGTTCATCCTTAATAACTTTGTGCCGACTTCCGGCGATGTATTAGAAAAATATATCAATGAATTTGTTGCCAATGCATCAGGTATGGGCGCAGTAGGAATAGCATCCTTAGTAGTGGTGGCACTGTTATTGATCATGAATATAGATCAAACACTTAACACGATTTGGCGTACTGAAAAAAAACGACCAAAGATGTTTACCTTCGCTGTCTATTGGATGGTAATTACCTTAGGTCCTATTATGATGGGCTCTAGTGTGTTAGTGAGTTCTTACTTAATGGGGATTGCTAGCTATGCTGAAGGATATACTCTTGGCTTGGACACATTGTTACTCAAAACTGTTCCCAGTATTACCTCAACGATTGGATTCTTGATCTTATACATGCTTGTCCCTAATGCGCGTGTAAAATTTACACATGCGTTAAGTGGCGCAATGCTAGCGACGTTTTTATTTGGGCTATCCAAAAAAGCTTTTGCCTATTATGTAGGAAATTTCCCGTCCTACGAAATGATTTATGGGGCCTTAGCCGTCATTCCTATCCTATTTGTTTGGATATATTTATCTTGGATAGTTGTGTTAGTTGGCGCAGAATTTACTTGCTCAATACAAGAAGTCCTAGCGCCAGATGAGAAACCTCAGGCAATGGCAGAAGAGTAACCTTGCGGTTACCCTTTCATTGCTGCAATAAAAGAATCTGATTGCTCAATAGCGGCGTTCATTTCTTTAATTAGGTTGTTCACATCAGATTTAATCACTGAAAATTAAATTTATCCCGGCGATCTAAAGCGTGCAGCATCAATAATAGACCATAAATGAAAAATTGCGCCTACCGGCCACAAGAATATAAATATGACCGTTGCAGCAAGCCCATAACAGACTGTAGCTATAATAAAGAACATTAACGCACCCAAAATGCGTCCTTGAACGAGCTGTCCTAACCCAGGGATAAAGATATTACAAATGGCTGCGATAACATTACCGCCTGATCCTTGTTGTGGCATATTTTTTTCTACCTTGTTATAAATAAATAGTGAAACAGAAAACATATACTCAATAAATTAGCTCAAAAATTACAGAAGCACAACTAATATGCCAAAGCTGTATACCTCATCTATCCCATTTAAACATGGCATGCTACCTGTGTCAGATGGCCATCGGCTGTACTATGAACAATCCGGAAATCCTAATGGGATCCCTGTTTTATTTATTCACGGCGGGCCCGGAGCGGGCTTAAGCGACGATTATACGCGAATGTTTGATTCTTCTATCTTTCACATCATTGCTTACGAACAACGCGGTTGTGGGCGCTCTACGCCCTTTGCATCATTAGCCCATAACACCACAGCGCATTTATTAGCTGATATTACGGTACTACGAGAGCATTTACAGATCCCTAAATGGATTATCTTTGGTGGCAGTTGGGGCGCGACACTAGGTCTCCTTGCAGCAATTAGTGAACCACAGACGGTCAAAGGACTGATCCTTAGAGGTGTATTTTTAGGACGTCAACAAGATATCGAATGGTATATCTGCCCCCACGGTGGCGCAGCGCAAATGTATCCAGAGCATTATGAAACGTTTGTCCAAGATATCCCGCCGTTAACTGAAGCACGGGATATTTGTGATGCGTTTTTTGAACTGTTTAATCAAAAAAACAAGTTTTACAAAGCCAATGCATTACGTTCATGGTACGGCTGGGAAGATCGGATATCACGTATTCAACATCCCTATGGCGACCCACTATATAATTATAACTTACATCAAATCGCTTCTTTAGCGATGTTAGAATGCCATTATTTGAAGCATCACTGCTTTATCGAAGAAAATTTTATCCTTGAGAATGTGTATAAAATCGCCCATATTCCTGGATATATCGTTCATGGTCGCTATGACATGATTTGCAAAATTGAATCATCCTACACCCTACAACTATTATGGCCTAACAGTCAGTTGACTATTGTACCTGATGCAGGGCATAGTACCTCAGAACCATCCATTGCCTTTTCTTTAAAAATGGCAACTGACACGATGGCGAAACTTTTCAACAATTAAGTGCCATACCAACTAAAAGTAAACGATTAATGATTGGATTAGTGCAACGAGTCACGCAGGCAAGTGTGTCTGTCGAACAACATATTATTGGTGAAATTGGCTATGGCGCATTGTTACTACTTGGCGTAGAAGCGCATGATAGTGAACTTAATGTGCAAAAAATGGTCAATAAATTAATCAAGTTTCGGATGTTTACTGATCACGCTGGAAAAATGAATTGGAATATCGAACAAATCAAAGGCGATATTCTGGTTGTGTCACAATTTACACTCGTCGCTGATACTACAAAAGGCAATCGCCCTGGATTTTCCCGAGGCGCGTCACCGGAACATGGTCAAGCAATGTATGATGCGTTTATTACTGAGCTAAGATCACGTATTTGCCTTCCAGAAATGCACGTCGCAACGGGTCAATTTGGCGCTGACATGCAAATAGCACTGGTCAATGATGGACCCGTGACGTTTAGTTTACATACATAGGATTACCAAGCATTGTATAAAATTATTACCCCCACTACAGAGCAACAACTTGAGCAATATTTTGCGTTTCGTTGGCAGATCCTCAAAGCACCTTTTAATTTTCCATTAGGTTCAGAAAAAGATGAATACGAATCAGTAGCTGAACACCGAATGTTACTCAATTATAAAAATGAAATTATGGCTGTCGGTCGGGTGCATTTTAACAGTGCAGAAGAAGTGCAAATACGTCATATTGCCGTTGATTTTAATGCTCATGGCAAAGGTTATGGTCGCTTAATCGTTGCTACATTAGAAAGTTATGCCATTGAACAAGGCGCGGTTAGAGCCGTTACCAATAGCCTCGCAACATCACGTCCTTTTTTTGAACAATGTGGTTACACTAAGCAATCAACGTCAGAAGCACTGAGTAAGCTAAACCGTATTCAAATGGTCAAAAAACTCACCGCACAACAATATCTAATTAATGCTGATTGGTGTCACGAACTGCAAAGCACATGGGAAAAAACGATCCCTATATCTGAACAAATGGGCATTAAACTGCATCAGTACTCCGGTTCGACCTTAGAAGTCCGGGCGTCTTTAAACAAAAATATCAATTTGCACGGTACGATGTTTGCCGGAAGTATTTTTTCGCTGGCGACACTCACCGGTTGGGGCATGATCTTTTTACAACTCAAACGTAAAAAATTAGATGGTGAAATTGTGCTTGGTGATGGCAATATTCATTATCATAAACCCATTAGCATGCAGCCAAGAGCGCAAGTCTATATCGAAGATTTTCAATGTGAGTATGCTGAATTACAAGAAGGTAAGAAAATGCAGGTCACTCTCAAAGTTCATATCTTAGATGGCGATACTGCTGTAGCCGAATTTACTGGCGTATACTGGGTGTTGCCTCGGGTGTAATCTCGGTCTGAAAGGCCGCAGGCAGATACGACAAAACCCTGAGAAGCTCAGGGTTTTAGTAATAATACGATTGAATCTAACTAGTAAATAACTATGCCATCGCCGATTGAATTTTCTTCATGGCATTTTTTTCAATTTGACGAACTCGCTCAGCAGACACTTGATATTTCGCCGCTAAGTCTTGTAATGTCATTTTATTATCACTTAACCAACGTGTTTCAATGATATGCTGACTACGTTCATCCAATGTTTTGATTGCTGAATATAAACGCGCAGAAGCATTCGAATCATAATCGGCATTTATCACTGCTGATTCTACGTCTTCAGATTTATCTTCTAAGTATTGCGCTGGTGCAAAATTACTATTGTCATCACCGTCATCGCTGGATAAGTCAAATGCAGTATCTTGACTGCCCATACGAGCTTCCATCTGCAATACTTCTTTTTCACTCACCCCGAGCTCTTGAGCAACCTTTTGCACTTCTTTATGAGTGAACCAACCTAAACGTTTTTTCGATTTACGTAGATTAAAGAATAATTTTCGTTGGGCTTTGGTAGTCGCAACTTTAACAATGCGCCAATTTTTTAATACAAATTCATGGATCTCAGCTTTTATCCAGTGAACCGCAAACGACACTAGACGCACACCGACATTTGGATCAAATCGCTTTACCGCTTTCATCAAACCGATGTTGCCTTCTTGGACTAAATCAGCTTGAGCTAGTCCGTAGCCAGAATAAGATTTTGCAATATGTACAACAAAACGTAAGTGAGACATGACTAACTCACGTGCAGCAGTTAGATCGCCCTCATTAAATAAACGCTCTGCTAATGATTTTTCTTCGTCAGCAGTGAGCATCGGTATATTGCTTACCGATTGAATATAGCTTTCAATACTACCGCTTTTAGGAATCGTCAATGCCATTTGCATGGATTTACTCATCAAATAAAACTCCGTTATTTAATCAACTGTATAAAATATACCAAAGTGACGCAAAAATTGCGAGATTAACACTCTAATTAATTGATATAGATCCATTAAATGGGTAAATAGTTTCAATTAATATGAGGTTTTTTTTTCGTATATCAATCTTTCAGTTAACATTTATTTTACACAACCATATAACAGGCCGTATAACTTTACTAGTTGCAACTAGCACAACCTTTAAAAACAAACAAAATTCAAATAGTTACACTTAACTAGGCTCAATTTCTTTGATGTGCTTTTGCACTGATATCAAAGAACCAATCAAACCCAAACTAATCGATATCAGCAGGATAACACCTAATGCTTGCATGTCTAGTCCGCTAATGGTGAATTCGGCTTGATATAACCCAGCTAAATTCTCGACACCAGATTGGATCCACCATAATAAAAATGCCACTAACATCCAAGCCAACAAGCCGCCTAAAAATCCGTACCAAAAACCCGTGTACAAAAACGGAAAGCGAATAAAGTTATCGGTTGCACCAACCAATTTCATAACAGCAATTTCTTCACGTTGGCTTAAAATATTGAGTCTAATGGTGTTACCTATTATTAATACGACAGAAACACATAAAAGGATTGCTACTATCCATACAATATCTTTGGCAATTGAGACAATCGCGTATAGTTTTTCGAGCCATTCTATATCCAACTTACCAAAGTCCACTACCGACTGTTGTTCCAGTTCTTGCAGTAACCGTTTGGCCGGTTCAGGCTGTAAATATTGAGGTTTAGGTGTAATGAGTAACACAAAAGGCAACGGGTTTTTATCCAAATAGGCCAATGAATCACCCAGCCCTGATAAAGCTTCAAACTCCTCTAACGCAATGTCTGGAGCAATTAAACGCGCGCTATCTATTTTGCTCGTCATCAATGACACCGCGAGGAGTAATTGATTAGCTTGTTGTTCGGTTGTGCCCGATTGTAAGTAAAGTGATATTTCTCCAGCTTGTTCCCAGCCAGCAGTCACCTTTTCGGTGTTTTTAACCATCAGGTACAACGTGCTTGGTAAAGTAATACTGAGTCCTAACACACCAATAGTCATAAATGTTGCCAGCGGTGAGCGCCATAGTTCACCTAAACTCGCTAAAGCTTGACGTAAGTGATTGATGCCGCCCATGAAGACACGTTGAAAAAATCCTACTCTGCGCGTCGTGTTGTCACCTGCCCGACCATTAAATAATAAACTCATAGGGTGTACTTCGGCGGTAGTTTTGTCATGGGTGGTAAATTCGGATCCTGGAGATCCGAGAGCGTACTTAACGGATCATTTTGATCATTTAAGCCATCATCAATCATTCGCCCTTGCTTAATCGTTAGGGTTCGATATTTCATCCGAGCAATTAACCCCAAATCATGTGTAGCTACAAATACACACACTCCAGCTTGATTAAAATCCTCAAATAACCGCATGATTTCCATGGATAATTTAGGATCGAGATTACCTGTTGGTTCATCGGCTAATAATAATGGCGGTCGATTCACTACGGCTCGAGCGATGCCCACACGCTGTTGCTCACCACCAGATAATGCCTGCGGTAATTGTTGGATTTTATGTAATAAGCCAACCATATCCAGTGCAGCAGAGACACGTTTTTGAATTTGTTTACGTGAATAACCTTCGATTACCAATGGCAATGCCACATTATCAAATACGGTTTTATCCATTAATAATTGATGAGACTGGAAAATCATGCCTATATCACGACGAATATAAGGTACTTGGCTAAGTTTAATGTCATTTAAATTATGACCATTAATCAATACATTACCGACACTAGGACGTGCCATTAACGAAATCAATTTGAGGATAGTACTTTTACCCGCGCCAGAATGTCCCGTTAAAAATGCCATTTCTCCGGGCTCAATATGAAAATCAACTTGCTGTAAAGCCTGTTGTCCACCTGGATATGTTTTACTGACGCGGTCAAATTTAATCATAATGGTTAGTTGGTTTGCTCAAATAACGCATCAATGAATTCCTTACTCTTAAAAATCCTTAAATCATCGATCGCCTCTCCCACACCAATATAGCGAACGGGAATTGAAAATTGATCAGCTATAGAGAAGATAACGCCCCCTTTCGCTGTGCCATCTAGCTTGCTTAATGTAATACCGGTTAAGCCAACTGAATCATTGAACAATTTAGCTTGGCTGATGGCATTCTGACCTGTCCCAGCATCAATCGTCAACATAATTTCATGGGGCGCATCAGGGTTCAGTTTTTTGATAACGCGCACGACTTTTTCGAGTTCTTGCATTAAGTGGTCTTTATTTTGTAATCGCCCTGCCGTATCTGCGATTAATACATCGACATTTTTAGCTTTTGCAGATTGAAGTGCATCAAATAACACCGAAGCACTGTCGGCACCGGTGTGCTGCGCAACCACAGGAATGTTATTACGTTCTCCCCAAACTTGTAATTGCTCAACCGCGGCAGCTCGAAATGTATCGCCAGCAGCTAACATCACTTTTTTGCCCTGTTGCTGAAATTGCTTGGCCATTTTGCCGATCGTAGTGGTTTTACCCACGCCATTGACCCCAACCATTAAAATCACAAATGGACCAGTTTGACCTTCTGGCACCTCCGGAATTAAGGGAGCCTCAATTTTCGTCAATAACTGCGTCATATATTCTTTCAATGCAGCAAGTAAGGCATCACCGTCTTTTAAGGTACTACGTTGAGTGGTTTGAGTGAGGTGCTCAATGATATTCTGTGTGGTGTGCATACCTACATCAGCAACTAATAACTGCGTTTCTAAATCTTCATACAACTCATCATCAATACTGCGACCCACAAATAAATCTGCGATCCCACTGCCAATGCTCGCCTTGGTTCGAGCAAGTTTAGCTGCAAGAGAGCCAAAAAATGATGGCTTGGGCTGTGGCTCTGCAGAAGGCTTAGGCGCTAATTCCAGTGTCATCTCCTGGGGTGATTCTTTAGCTGTAGTGACAGATTCATGCTCGTGCTCAACCGTAGTGCTAGCTGCAGTCGTAAGCTCCGATTCAACAGCAATATCACTGGCAGCATTATCTACAATCGATGTGCTTTGTGGTTGATTTGGCTTCTTTTTTTTGAATATATTAAACATACAACACTTGAGTCCTGTTATCTGGTTAGCTAAGTGTGAACAACAAATTACGATTAACGCTAACACATAGAATGCACTTTTATAGGCGTGCTCAAAAAATAATTGTTATCATACCACCATCTGTTCGTAATATTTAGCCAAGATGCGCCATAAAAATCAAAAAAAACCAACCGCCACAGGACGAATTCGAATAATTGCAGGTCAACACCGTGGACGTCAATTACCAGTGCTTGATGCACAAGGGCTTCGACCCACTACTGACCGCACCAAAGAGACGTTATTTAATTGGCTCATGCAAGATGTGCAGGGCAGTGTGTGTCTTGATGGCTTTGCGGGGAGTGGCAGTTTAGGTTTTGAAGCGTTGTCACGAGGTGCTCAACATGCTTATTTTATCGAAAAAAATACTTCGGCGGCAAACCAACTAACCCAGAATGTTGCAACATTGAAGCTTCAAGATACAGCAAGTGTGTTGGATGGTGAATTCGCACATTCTGTTACTCGTGTCGCTCAGGCTTTAAGTGAGCGATCGCAGGTCATGACTATAGTATTCCTTGACCCTCCTTTTAAACAAGGATTACTCATCCCTAGTTTATTACAATTATTAGATCTCCAATTAATCACTACAGACACGCTAATTTATTTAGAATGTGAAACCGCAATAACGTTGAATAATATTAACTCAGCATTGCTAAAGCATACGTCACCAACGAGCTTAAAACCAATTAAGCAACAACAAACTAATGGGTTTATGTATGGCTTATTCCAACTCAATACCTAGGGTGGTGATCCCTGTTTCTTGAACCATTTGTTGTAATTCTTTCACACTTTGTTCGTTAAGTTTATGCGTATTAACATATTGTAAGACTTCTCTTTGAAATGCGATTTCAAATTCCATTAAAGGATGTGCTTTTAATTTTTTAGACAATGTAAAATAAGCATTATCCTTGCTTTCTTCATCATCTATGGCTGCAATTTTCTCATTGTCAATTGCAAATTCTGTTGCCAATAACATCGCCTCAACACCACCCTGTGCTAATTTGCTAATCATTACAGCAGCATCATCTTGTTCTTGTTGTAATAAGCGTAACAGTGCCGATAATCCGATACAGGCGTCCATGGCAGGAAGCACACCAAACGGAGTGCTATCAGTTACATCAGGGGTCGCCACTTCTATTTTTTCTAGTTGCACACCAAAGTTGAATTTGTTTTTTGGATTACCTAAATAATCCCACACTAACCCTAAGACTTTATCAGCCAATGGCCCCACAGCAAAGTCTCCCACTCCAGTAAGTGCCAACTCACTTGTGGAAACTTGATTTAACTCATCATAGAGCGCTACATGAGGGATCATTCGAGATAATACTGTCACACTAAAAGCTAAACTTTGTTTGGGTGACAATGCGCGGATTTGAGCAAATGTCGATAACGTTGGTTTTGTCACAATAATGCCTTTTATAAAGTATTTGGTTGCAAGTAAGCACTTACACCATCAAGTAATAGTTGAATCGATAGCATGATCAAGATCATCCCCATCAAACGTTCCACTGCAGAGAGCCCTTTTTGACCCAAAATTTTATGCAATGGCCCCGAAAATAACAAAATAATTGCTGACAATCCCCATGCCCCAATTAAGGCTAATGTCCAATCAACGATCCGTGTTGGCGCTTGATTAGATAGTAAAATCAATGCAGCCATTGACGATGGACCAGCAATCATAGGGATCGCTAATGGCACAATAAATGGTTCTTCACCCGCGGGTAAATTCATGACACCACCCGGTGATGGGAAAATCATTTTTAACGCAATCAAAAACAAAATGATACCACCGGCAATACTGACCGTTTCTTGTTTGATATTCAAAAAAGATAAAATTGAATCACCAGAATATAAAAATATCAGTAATATAATAAGCGAAAATAATAACTCGCGAGCCAATATAAATAAACGGCGTTTAGGTTCAAATGGCTTGAGCACAGACATCACAATCGGTAGGTTACCGAGGGGATCCATTATCAAAAACAACATAATCGCCGCAGACAAAGTATCCATTATTTAAGTAACTGCGCAATACTCAAGACACCCATACCCGTGGCACCAGCGGGTTTAGTGTTAGTCGGGTTGCGATGATAAGCGCCTGCTAGGTCGATATGCACCCATGGAATAGTCGCATCCACAAAGCGTGACAAAAATCCGGCTGCATTCGATGCACCACCTGCACCACCACCTTTTTGTGGGCGTGAATTAGCGGTATCCGCAAACGGTGACGGACACATCTCTTGATGCCAAGGAGCTAAAGGCAATTGCCAGAATGGCTCTGCTTCAGAAGCGCCAATCGTTATCAATTGCTGTGCTAACGCATTATTAGTCGTAAACAGGGCATTGTATTCAGTGCCTACTGCCATTACTGCTGCACCGGTTAAGGTTGCGGCATCAATAATTAAACCTGGTTGAGCTTCACACGCAGCCATCAAACCGTCAGCTAGTACTAACCGACCTTCAGCATCAGTATTAACAATTTCGACAGTCAGTCCATTTTTATAAGTAATAATGTCACCTAATTTATAAGCGTGACCCGAAATCAGATTTTCGGCACAACATAATATCAAGCGAATGCGTTTCGTCGAACCTTGCATGATGGCTAGACTTAAAGCAGCACTAACCGTTGCTGCACCACCCATATCACATTTCATATCCAACATGCCTTCGCTTGATTTAATCGAATAGCCACCACTATCAAACGTAATGCCTTTACCGACTAATGCAACATCAACAGGTGCATCCGGATTGCCCGTTGGATTATAGTCGAGCTCTAATAAAACGGGTGGGCGCTCACTACCGCGACCGACTTCATATAAACCATGCCAGCCAAATTCAACGAGTGCGTCGCCTACAATATGTTTGGCGCTGACATATTCAGGTGCAAGACCTTCTAAATGATGAGCGACTTGCTCTGCGAGCGCTTCAGGTGATAAATCTTGCGGGGATTGATTCACTAATTCACGTGCAAATTCGACCGCCATCAATGCTTGGTTTAGCACCATTGAGTTTGCTATAGATTGCTCGCTAGATTGTGTTGCATCTACAACCGCCCACTTAACAGAAAGATTTGTATTACCTAATGCCAACACAAAGCTGCGCTGTAATATCGGCTCCCACAGCCCCACAAATTGAATTTGCGAATGGATTAATCCGCTCGCTAAACGGGCTGCTTTTTGACAATCGCGAACATCATCTTGCCCTGTTAAATGAACTGTTAAGCCATTTTCATTCATAGAAATAAGGCTGTTAGGATTATAAGGTGAAACGGGCGCTTGAGTGGTTTTGTGGATTAAAAAATAGCTCATTGTGATATGCTTCTTAATATGTTTTTATTCAATGTCATTTTAGTAAGTATATCATGCCTTTCCCTGCACAGACGATACCCTCACCAGCACTATTTACTGGACTGTTTAAAAGACCGCTATTAAAAGGTAAATTAATCGCACGTTACAAACGTTTTTTTGCTGATGTCGAGCTTGATACGGGTGAAATCATTACTGCGCATTGTCCTAATACAGGCAAGATGACAGGCTGTGCTGAACCGGGTTTTACTGCGTGGGTACAGCCTAATGATGATCCGAAACGGAAACTAAAATACACATTAGAACTCGTGCAAAATACGCAAGAAGAGTGGATAGGTGTCAATACACACCGCGCAAACAACATCGTCAAGGCTGCACTGCAACAAGGTCTTATTACTTCTTTACCTAATATTAGCGATATTGCCTGCGAAGTAAAATACGGAAAAGAACAATCTAAAATAGATTTTTTATTAACTCATACCGACGGCTCACAAACGTATTTAGAAGTAAAAAGTGTCACGTTACAGGCGCCACAGTCTTCATTAGGTTATTTTCCTGACACCATTTCTACCCGAGCACACAAACACTGTCGTGAATTAATGCATGTCTTGGATACACCATCAAATTTACCACAACGAGCTGTGATGCTGTATTTAGTTCAGCATACAGGGATTAGCCAAGTCAGCCCAGCCACTCATATTGATCCTACTTATGCTCAATTAGTCGAGGAAGCAACATCCCTAGGTGTAGAGTTTTTAGCCTACAACTGTAAAATAAACCAAGAAAATATCCTTATAAATCAAGAGTTAAATTTTATTATGTGAATTTAGGTTTGATTTTTCTGACTTTAGCCCCATATTCAGTGTCAATAAATATTCTTGTAGTTAAATTGCTGTAACGCTGTATCCTATATACAACATTCAGTGCAGTAAACGTGCAGTAAATACAAATGGTAACGTTGATATTATAATAGACCGAAGCGATGCCATTTTTAAAGGAGATGGGTTATGCCCACAACAAAAACCAATAAGTCATTAGGATTACTCGCGCTCGCAGGATTAACGCCATACGATGCGGATTCTGTTGAGGAATATATGAATGATGCGCAAATGTCGCATTTTCGTAAAATATTACAAGCATGGCGCACACAATTACGTGAAGAGGTTGATCGTACTGTGACGCACATGAAGGATGAAGCATCAAACTTTCCTGATCCGGTTGACCGTGCAGCTCAAGAAGAAGAATTTTCTTTAGAATTACGCACTCGTGATCGTGAACGTAAATTAATCAAAAAAATCGAAAAGACGTTAAAACGTATCGAAGATGACGATTTTGGTTTTTGTGATTCTTGTGGGATTGAAATCGGCGTTAAACGCTTAGAAGCTCGTCCTACTGCTGATATGTGTATTGATTGTAAAACCATGGCAGAAATCAAAGAAAAACAAATGCAAGGTTAAGTCTCTTGGAAGCGAGTCGTTATGTGGGTCGGTTTGCACCGTCCCCTTCAGGTCCACTACATATTGGCTCGCTACTAACAGCGTTAACTAGTTATCTAGACGCCAAAGCTCATGATGGTATTTGGTTGGTGCGGATGGAAGATATCGACCCTCCGCGACAAGTATTGCACGCCGACCAAGCGATACTGCAGTCCCTTCATGCACACGGCCTGCACCATGACGGCGATATTTTATTTCAATCCAGTCGCTTATCCTTTTATCAACAGACTATTGATGCACTTCTCAATTCTGATCACGCATACCGATGTCGCTGTACTCGCGCTGAAATAAAACAACAAGGTGGCATTTATCTTGGCACTTGCAAACATAAACACATCACAAACCAACCCAGCGCTATTCGTTATATAAACCCAGGTCTGATCACCTCTTTTCCGGACCGCTTTCAAGGTCAAATATCAGCAACTGACAAAAGCATCGATAAAGAAGACATTATCATTCAACGTAAAGATGGACTCGTCGCTTATAACTTAGCAGTTGTCTTAGATGATATTGCGCAAGGAGTGACTGATATCGTGCGTGGTTGCGATTTATTACCCACTACCTTAGCTCAATTGAATATTTGGTCGCATTTTTCAGCGTCATTACCGCGTTATGGGCATACTCCCTTATTGGTAACGGCACCGGGTCATAAGTTAAGTAAACAAAATCATGCACCTGCGATCAATGACACCTTAGCTAAAGATAACATATTGTTGTGTCTGAATTTATTAAATATAAAATTAAGCGATACTGTACAAAAATCAGCTATCACAACTATTTTAGAAGCCGCAACAATGGCTTGGCGCAAAGGAATTCACTTTCCAAAGCATGAAATCATTGTTACGTAAGCTATTTCAGCTTATTATTATCATATTACAACACAGGAGCGTGACTTATCTTTAAACGCGCAATAACTAAAATAAAAAATGCGATGTCTACTAATGAGACAAACGAACTAACACTGCCACCGATGCAAATCATTACTCAACAAGAGCACCATGTGCAAGTTGAGGACATCGGGGTAAACGCAATAAAAGTACTACGCCGCTTAACTTCTGCAGGGTATGAAGCCTATCTAGTGGGTGGGTGTGTGCGTGACTTGCTTCTAAATAAACATCCAAAAGACTTTGATATTGCTACCGATGCGACACCAGAACAAATCAAAGCACAATTCAAAAATTGCCGAATTATCGGCCGACGTTTTCGTTTAGCGCATGTTATTTTTGGTCGAGAAGTTATCGAAGTAGCTACCTTTCGAGGCCCGCATGTTGAGCAGACCAAAGCGACGGATAAATCCAAAAAAGATGGTGAAGGACAGCTAGTTCGCGATAACGTCTTTGGTTCACTGCAACAAGACGCTGCGCGCCGTGACTTTACAATCAATGCCATGTATTACAATGTCAATGATGGCTCGATTAGAGATTTCGCGGGTGGATTAGATTCGATTAAACGCAAAACCATCTCATTGATAGGCGATCCTGAAACACGTTACCGTGAAGACCCTGTGCGAATGCTCAGAGCCGTGCGCTTTGCCGCTAAACTGGATATGCAAATCGACTCTGCTAGTGAGCATGCCATCAAAAAATTTGCGTATTTACTTGAAAATATTCCACCAGCGCGCTTATTTGAAGAAGTCTTAAAATTATTCTTTAATGGCCAAGGTCTTGCGACTTATCATCTGCTGTTGAAATACGGTTTGTTCGATAAACTTTTCCCGCAAACAGGGTCTTTGTTAAACACCGATACTCGTGAACGTAAATTTATCGATCAAGTGATCACGAATACCGATAATCGTATCAACACCGGGCAACGTGTTACGCCAGCATTTTTGTATGCCGCGATGCTTTGGTATCCCATTGAAGAACAAAGCCAAAAATTAACATGTGAAACCGATTTATCCCCTGCTGATGCTTTTAATATGGCGATGACAGATGTGTTGCAACGTCAATTACAACGGATCATGATCCCCAAACGCTTTAGCGTTACAATGCGTGAAATATGGGCCTTTCAACATCGTTTAGGCCGTCGTCACGGTCGTCGGGCTCATCAAATGTTAGCTCACCCTCGTTTCCGTGCTGCGTATGACTTTTTATTGTTACGTGGTGAAATTGAAGGTGGCCAGCTACATGAATTAGCAGAATGGTGGACGGAGTTTCAAGAAGTAAACAGTGACCAGCGCAAAACAATGATAGATAATTTACTTGGCCACCCAAATGGTAAAGCGACGCGTCGGCGTAAACCATCTAAATCCAAACGAAAACCCAACCAAATTTAATGTTTTATGGCGACTGAAAATCAACCCAACATTGGTTTTATCGGGCTAGGAGCAAACCTAGGAGATCCTGTCGCCAGCATTTCCAGCGCTCTATCTCATATTGCATTAATACCCAATCTGGAATTGTTGGCCTGTTCTTCATTTTATGATTCGGTGCCAATGGGCCCCAGTGAACAACCTAATTACACTAATGCGGTATGCAAAATTAGGACCTCTCTTGATGGGCTATCTCTGTTACATCAATTACAAAGCATTGAACAAAAGCATGGTCGGGTGCGTGATGGTGAGCATTGGGGTCCTCGGATGTTAGATTTAGATTTACTGATACTCGGCCGTCAGACATACAATAACCAAGAATTAACATTGCCACATTATGGCATGCGCCACCGCGAGTTTGTGCTGGTACCGTTGTTCGAACTACAACCAGATTTATTAATGCCAGATAATCACCCCATTGCAAAATGGGTCAGCGAATGTGACGTCAGTCAATTGCGTCGCATTGCGCTAAATTAACTTTGGGAATTTGAGTAATGAAAAAGATGACCACTTCCGGTTTATTAGCCAAAAAACAAGCTGGAGAAAAAATTACTGCGCTTACGGCTTATGATGCGAGCTTTGCCAAGTTGTTTGATAGTAAAGGAATCGATGTTATTTTAATCGGTGATTCATTAGGCATGGTTCTCAAAGGTGAAAAAGACACATTAGCGGTCACTACTGCTGAAATTGCATACCACACTAAAGCGGTTGCTGCCGGTGTTGATAGAGCATTTGTCATTGCTGACATGCCATTCATGTCCTATGGCTCCGAAACCGATGCAATGCATAATGCAGCAATCTTAATGGCAGCGGGTGCAAGTATGGTTAAAGTTGAAGGCGGCGAATGGCTGTGTAGCACTATTACTAAATTAACCGAACGTGGCGTACCAGTATGTGCTCATTTAGGGTTAACCCCACAGTCTGTTCATGTGTTTGGTGGATTTAAAGTTCAAGGTCGACAACAAGCCCAAGCTGATAAACTATGTAGTGATGCACAACGCTTACAAGGTGCAGGGGCTCAATTATTAGTGCTAGAGTGTATTCCTCAAGCGTTAGCCAAACGCGTTTCTGAGTTACTTTCAATCCCTGTTATTGGCATCGGTGCAGGTCCAGATACGGATGGACAAATACTTGTGATGCACGATATGTTAGGTGTAAGCGCTAACTACATGCCAAAATTTTCAAAAAATTATTTAGCACAAACGGGTGATCTACATACTGCTGTACAAGCGTATATTGATGAAGTTTCAGTAGGGACGTTTCCTGGTCCTGAACATTCATTTTCACAATAGGATCTTCGCTAAGGAACATTTCAGATGCACACCATTAGTACTATAGAAGCATTGCGCGAAGTTCGTCGTGAATGGCAATTGGCTGGGAAGCGGATTGGTTTTGTCCCGACAATGGGTAACCTACACGCAGGACATTTATCGCTAGTAGCAGAAGCAAAGAAGCATGCAGATATCGTAGTGGTGTCGATTTTTGTCAACCCACTACAATTTGGGGCTGATGAAGATCTCGATAATTACCCTCGCACCTTAGAGCAAGACAGTGCTCAGCTTGCTGCGATGGGTGTGGATGTGCTTTTTACACCCACAGTTAAAGCAATTTATCCACGTGGTTTAGAACAACAAACATTTGTTGAAGTACCAGGGATCTCTTATATGATTTGTGGGGCTAGTCGACCAGGGCATTTTCGAGGGGTCGCGACCATAGTCAGTAAGCTGTTTAATATGGTGCAGCCAAATAGCGCTTTTTTTGGTGAAAAAGATTACCAGCAGCTCCAAGTTATTAAAGCGATGGTGACGGATTTATCGATGAATTTATCGATCCATGGGATCCCGACGATGCGCCATGATGATGGTTTAGCAATGAGTTCGCGCAATGGTTATTTAACCAAGCAGGAGCGATCACTAGCTCCTCTGGTATATATCGCTATCTCAAGGATTAAAGCCGAAATTGAACTGGGTCGACGGGATTTTATGCAAATGATTGAGCAAGAAAACGCCATGCTTGCTGTAGCCGGTTTTAAGCCTGATTATATAGAGATCCGAGATGCGTTTACGTTACAACCTGCATCATTTGAAGCCAAAGAACTGGTTGTATTGATTGCAGCGTTTTTAGGTAAAACACGTCTTATAGATAATATTCAGATTACACTGTAAGACATTCTTGAGCTTGCAGTAGCTCAGTACAAAGAGGGTGAGCTTGAGCGATCTCAGCTTGCTCCTCTAAAATTGCCGCTAAGTGCGCCACCGTAGTCAGCGGATTAGCTATCACCACCCTAAATACGGTCAAACATTGATTGTCATAACGATTAATACTTAATCGAGTACGTGACACAAATGATTTGCCTGCCTCACGCTGTTGTTTTTGTATCGCTTTAGTTAGCTTGTCTAGTTGCTCATTAATCGCTTCAGAGTCCCCTGAGTGCGCTTGAATAGCTGCAGGGTTATAACGATAGGTCAACAATGAAAGCGTAGGTGCGGTAATGAGTTCAAAATCTGGATGCGCGGTGATCATGTCGGCAAATACTTTTGCTTTATCAATACTTTGATCAATAAGTAATTCATAACCCGATTTACCCAAAACGTGCAATGATGAATAAACCATCATCGCCATTCCATTACGCGAGCCTTCAAGCGTAGTCGAACCTAAATCTTTTGAGCCTTTGCGCAGAATATACTGAGCATGATGTCGAACTGCACTTGATATGGCTGGATCTTTAAATAAGGTCATGCCAGCCCCCATCGGCACGTACATTTGTTTATGAGCATCAAGGGTCACTGAATCCGCACGTTCAATGCCTTTAAGTAAACCTCGGTGCGTCTCTGAAAATAATGTCGCCCCACCCCATGCTGCATCAACATGGAACCAACATCCTAATTCTTGTGCCACATCAGCAAGTGCATCAAGTGGATCAATATGTCCTGTTTCAGTCGTTCCTGCTACACCGACAATCGCTAATAAGTCATTGCCTTGCGCTTGATAGGCTTTACCTAACGCCAGCACCTCTGCAGGATTAAGCGTATGGGAGTCTAGTGACGCATGGAGCATGTTATTGCGCCCAATACCCAGCAGATCAACGGCTTTGCCTAATGAATAATGTCCTCGTTTAGAGCTAATCAAACCTAAATTATTAATACCGTAGGCTTGATAAGCCCCAGCAAGACCTGCATGTGAAACCCCTTTGAAACCAGGTTTGGCTGCTAATTTAGCATTGCGTGCCACCCATAACGCAGTAACATTGGCAACGGTACCGCCAGAACAAAATGCACCTAAAGAATGCTGAGCTGAATGCAGATGCTGGGAATAAAAAGCATCATCTTGTTGAAAGACCAAATTATGCATCATCCCCAAGACTTGTCGCTCTAAAGGGGTAAATGCTTTGGATGTTTCAATCTTCACCAGGTTTTGGTTTAACCCCACCAATAATTTTGCCAAGGATAGATGAAAATACGGTAAAGCCGATGTCATATGACCGATAAAGGTTGGTGCATAAGTATTGACTGAATTCGCAACAAGCTTAGTGAGTAAGTGCTCAGCATGTGTAGAAACGAATTCAGGCTGTAAGGGTAAGTGTGGATCGTTAAAATCCTGTTCAATCTCTTCTAGAGAAGTTTGCTTAGCAACCACATGGCGTGACAAAAAGTCAGACAAATTATCTGATAAATGTTGTTCGATTCGACTAAGAGTTGAGTCATGGTGTTCCGGCATCGTAAATACCCGGAAAAGATGCTCTAAACTCGCTTCAGCGTTACTCACCTGCATACCTCAAAATTATTTAATTGCCCGTCCATGCAGACATGCTAATGCGATTGTATCCATACATTTTAGACAGCGAACTATATAGGTCTAGAATTGGTTCGTCTATCATTTTTGCCCTAATTGCGACCATTTGTCTGGTTATCTGGCAAGTTTTAATAACTCTGCTATGTTTTAAGAGTAAGCCATATTCATTCAAATACATATTTTTTATTCCTAAAGCATGGATGCGACGGGTTAGATTTAGGTCCACATTATGCTCATCAATGAACTCAGTACTTCGTCTTCAGATACCTTTTCGATGCAATCTATCATTCCTTTTTTTCAATCCATCATAGATTTACATGATTTTGGTGTGGTTCGCTATGAATGTTTAGCTCGGCTAATTGACCAAAGTGCGACCACTTACAAACCTGAAAATTTTATGCAGTTTATTGAACGTGAAGCATACAATTCACAATTGACTGATCATATGTTGATGCAATGTGTGCATGCTTTTGAATATCAAAATATGCCATGGAATATTAATATAACAGCTGGCGAATGCCAGGATTTACACTTGCTTCATTATCTGCGCAGTGCACTAGATTATGTACCATGCTTTGGCCATATCGGTTTAGAATTATCTCACTTAGATGCGCTTTGCGTGCTTGGTGATTTACCGCAATTCATTGCTCAATGTCGGGAGTGAAATGTGGGAATTTTTGTCGATAACATCACCGATGTGTCGGGCGCTGCTCAGGATATATTTGCGTTAGATTTTGCTGGCTTCAAACTATCTGAACAGGTCATTGCCACAGCCAACATGGATCCTACCACACTAACTTGTTTGCAATCACTCATCAGCCAAGCTCATGCCAATAACCAAATGGTCGTTGCAGAATATGTTGAACATGACACCACGTTGCCGTTATTGCGTGAATTAGGGATCCGTTACGCGCAAGGGTATTTATTAGGAAAGCCTAAACAGACATTAGCGGCTTTATCTAGTCACTAGGCGATAACAGTCTTGGCCGCTGGCTTGATATTTTTTTTCAAACATCGTGAGG
The DNA here is from genome assembly GCA_029251505.1 of Glaciecola sp. Classification (GTDB taxonomy): domain Bacteria; phylum Pseudomonadota; class Gammaproteobacteria; order Enterobacterales; family Alteromonadaceae; genus Opacimonas. The sequence goes on from JAQXDG010000089.1 coordinate 55,671, forward strand.
GGCTGAGGATCATTCACTACTGAAATCTCTGATTCACGCTTAAGTTTTGTAAGTACAAACTGACATTCTTGCAGGTATAACAACCAATTACTTCGCACTTCAAGTTGTCCACCTAGTTGATGTAAGTCCAAAAATGATGCAGAACCATGCCAGCGCTTTTGGACTTGAGTCTTTTTCGGATAAGGATTAGGGTAGAGTAAAAAATGTCGACTTAATTGCATGCCTGCCTGCACCGCTAAACGCCAAAAATCAATGACATCCGCTCGCAAAATCAAATAATTATCCGTCTTATTATCAACATCTTGCGAGTAATGTAAGTGCTTACCAACTCTAATATCTGACTTATCTATCCCGATAATCCGGGCATCAGAAAAACGCTGAGCAAGCTGCTGAGTGCTTAATCCTACCCCGCAGCACGAATCAAAGATGATATCCCCATCAAAAGCGCCTAACCACTCATTCATTTTATCAAATGCATTTTGGGTATGTGCCTTTATTGGTTTAAGGTTTGTAGTATGTAAGTACTTATCAACTAACCCATCAAGGGCATCATTAATCCCATCTTGATTCGTTTCTACTGTACGTGAATTGCCACTACTCATTAGCTGCGGATCCCATGGCCTTTGTTTAGCAGATAATACGCAACACTAAATAACACGATGTTAAACCCAATCAATAAGACAATTGAGTAGCCATAATGGATATCACTCACCCCTAAAAAACCATAGCGAAAACCATTTACCATATACACAATAGGGTTGGCTTTACTGACCCATTGCCAAAATTCAGGTAACAAGCTTAATGAATAAAATACCCCCCCTAGGTAAGTCAAAGGCGTTAAGACAAAGGTAGGAATAACTGAGATATCGTCAAAAGTTTTAGCAAATATGCCATTAATCAACCCCGCAGTAGCAAACAACGTCGCCGTTAATAATAAGGTAAGAATCAAAATCAACATATTATGCACTTGGACATCTACAAAAAACATCGATACCGTGGTGACAATGACACCGATAATTAATGCGCGTGCGACACCGCCCCCGACAAAGCCAGCAATAATGACCCATGTAGGCACAGGAGATACGATCAATTCTTCAATATTGCGTTGAAATTTGGCACTGAAAAATGACGATGACACATTGGAATAGGCATTCGTGATGATAGACATCATAATCAAGCCTGGGACGATAAATTCCATATAGGTAAAGCCGCCCATATCACCAATGCGCTTACCGATTAAGTTGCCAAAAATCACGAAGTATAATGACATCGTAATCGCAGGTGGCACCAAGGTCTGGATCCAAATTCGTAAAAAACGTGTGCATTCTTTAATCCAAATCGTTTTTAAGCCGGTGAAGACTGGATTACTCATGACGCTGCTCCTTGTTTGGCTGACTCACGCCCTGATTCAACTAACTTAACAAATAACTCTTCAAGACGGTTTGCCTTGTTACGCATCGACATCACCTGAACACCTTGTTCCGTCAATTGAGTGAATACATGATTAAGACCTTCTTCCTTCGCCACTTCCACTTCGATCTCGTTATCTTGGAACGTGTATTTGACATCCGTCAGGACAATTTCTGTTTTGTCTGTTTGCACATCTAATACAAATGTTTCGATATTTAGTTTGGATAATAATGCTTTGATTGAAGTATTTTCAACAATGATACCTTTATCAATAATAGCAATATTGCGACACAGCATTTCCGCTTCTTCCAAATAGTGGGTGGTCAAGATGATCGTTACACCCGCTGCGTTGATTTCTTGTAAAAACACCCACATACTGCGACGGATTTCGATATCTACGCCAGCCGTTGGTTCATCTAATATCAATAACTTAGGTTCATGCATGAGTGCGCGAGCAATCATGAGACGGCGTTTCATACCACCTGACAAAGTACGAGCTGGCGCGTTGCGCTTTTCCCATAAGTCTAGCTGCGTAAGGTATTTTTGTGCGCGCTCTTTAGCAACTTTGCGTGGCACACCATAGTAACCAGCCTGATTGACGACGATTTGCAGTACCGTTTCAAACTGATTAAAGTTAAATTCTTGTGGGACTAAACCGATACACGCTTTTGCTTGGGTGAGCTGCGTATCCAGATCATAACCAAATACCGACACGCTACCTTGAGTTTTGTTTACCAAAGAGCTGATAATACCAATCGTCGTTGACTTGCCTGCGCCATTAGGCCCTAACAAGGCAAAAAAATCACCTTGTTGTACTTCAAGTTCAATACCTTTTAGAGCTTGTACGCCACCTTGATAGGTTTTGGTTAATCCAGAAATCGCTAATGCCGGCATGGGAATGAGAACCTATTGCTAAATATAAAAGTCGGGGCGTATTTTACCAAGGATAGAGAAGTTGTGGGTAATTATTTGCACATAAAAAAACCCCAAAGATAATCACGCGCCTTTGGGGTTAATATTTTCTCTGACACAGCGCTCTAAATCGAGCTCAATAGCGCCTTAGTCATTAGTTAATCATTAAATGCACAGCAATACTGGCCGCATAGCCTAAACCGATTGCCCATGACCATTTTAAATGAGCAAAGAACGTATAATACCCACGCGCTTGTCCCATTAAAGCGACACCAGCAGCAGAACCAATGGATAATAAACTACCGCCAACACCAGCGGTTAAAGTCACCAATAACCATTGGGTCGTATCCATGTCAGGGTTCATCGTCAATACTGCAAACATGACTGGGATGTTATCAACAATCGCAGATAAAATGCCGACTAGTATGTTTGCACCTGTATTGCCTAACTCGCCATACATTAGTTGAGATACCATCCCCAAATAGCCCATAAAACCTAAACCACCAACGGCTAAAATAACACCATAAAAGAAAAATAACGTGTCCCACTCGGCTTGTGCTACTTTCTTAAAGATATCATATTTAGGCTGTTCTGCATCACCTGGTGTAGAGTAATCCACGACAGTTTCTCTGCTATCGACTTTCTTAAGGTAGAACGCGTAAAATTTCAAATACGCTAAACCGGTCATCATACCGAATACCGGCGGTAAATGTAAAAAGCTGTGGAAGCCCACGGCTGTTACAATCGTTAGTAAAAATAAACCAACAATGATTAAGCCGCCATGTTTAATTACACTACCATTCACTGCCTCCAGTGGAGCGGGATTGCCTCTCGTCACGGCAAACGACATGATGGTAGCAGGAATTATAAAGTTAACCACTGCAGGAATAAACAACGCAAAGAACTCACTAAATTCAAGGATGCCTTTTTGCCAAACCATCAATGTTGTGATATCACCAAAGGGGCTAAATGCGCCACCAGCATTGGCACCCACAACAATATTAACACACCCGATTGCAATAAAATCAGGACGACCTTGGCCAACAGCCATAATCACTGCACACATCACTAACGCGGTCGTTAGGTTATCCGCAATCGGTGAGATGAAAAACGCTAAAATACCGGTTAACCAGAATAGTGCTTTATAACTATAGCCTTTGGCAACGAGTCGATTACGTAGCTCATCAAAAACACCACGTTCTAGCATGGCGTTAATATAAGTCATCGCCACTAATAAGAAGAAAAATAACTCCGCGTATTCAAGGAAATTATGGCGAATGCCGTGTTCAACTAAATGCGCCTTATCCATACTCCCATATGAAATAGCAATAATGACCCAGATCAAACCCGCTGCGAGCAATACTGGTTTTGATTTGGCTAAATGGAGTTGTTCTTCTAAAATAACTAAGACATACGCAATGACGAAAACCGCGATAGCTAGAAAACCAGCACTTGAGTGAGTTAAATCGATTAAATCAGAAGCCGCGTCACTAGCCAGCGCAACTGGCGAAACAAACGCAAATAAACCGACTAATAATGATAATAAAAATGGCATAATAGTCCTTTAAAGAAATGAATTGGGTTATAGGTTACGGTATTGGACGCTTGTAGATATTAGACTTTAAGCGTAATCGGCAGCAAGATTACACAATTTTGATGTGTATGTATAACTATTCACACTGTTTATATCGGCTGTAGCGATCATTTCATAAACTAATGTTTAAAATTAACAAATCCGATAGGTGTAAATACTTTGCACTTAATGTTAAATTAACGTAAACGCATAATATTAAAGAGGATTAATTATGCATAACGATAAATTTGTCGATCCACGATTGCAAGAAAAAGAAGCCTTATTTCAGCATCTACATATGGTGAGTTTTGATGTGATTATGCATATTAATGCCATCCAAGAAATCGTTCAAGCAACCTCAAAAGATATCGCGGCTTCGAATGAGCATTATATTGAATTGGTAAGGAGTTTTAAGATCACCTTAACCATGTGCTCAGAATTAGAGCCCGAAATAATGACATTGATTGGGGCAACGAAACGCGTATTGAGCGATGATAGTTCGCACGCCTTTGCGACTCAGGCACAAATATGTGCCGCGGCTGTAAATTGCCTTAATCACTGGCGAATATTAAAGCACATACCTGAAGATCTGTTACAGATAGATGAAGTAAGTGCCACATTAAAGCAGCGCTTTACCGAGCATTTAGCCATGTGGGATGGGTATTTTACCATACATAAAACTAATCATTAACAGCACTAAATTACTTGGGCGCTTTCGTAATTCTAGCATCCTGCATAACAAATTTATTTTTTGGAACCTTTCAACGTGAATTCTTCTTGGCGTTGTTTGGCCAGATCCACTGCAATTTCACGCATCGACACATGCTGATCTTTTTCATCATGAATTTGCACCCCAAGAATACTTTCTAACAAGTCTTCTAAGGTCAAAATACCCTCTAATCCACCATATTCGTCAACCACTAACAAAATATGCACTTTATTTTTTAAAAACAAATCAAACGTCGAGGACAGTGGCATGCTACTGAGTAACGTTTGCATATCTTTAACAAACTCAAGCAAAGGGGTATCTAACTGATGTTCAGCTTTTGCTACTAACAAATCATTACGCATCACAAAGCCGATCACTTTTTCAGTGTCATTTTCTTCGTAAATCGGAATGCGTGAAAATCCAACCGTTTCGTGAATCGTAAAAAACTCTCCAACAGTCATTTCTTGTGGCACTGAAAACACTTGTGTGCGGTGCGTCATCGCCCCTCTAATGGTTAGTTCATGCATTGACATCAGGCTTTTAAGAATATTTGCTTCATGCAGAGCAAGTTGACCTTCTTGTCCGGATAGTTCCGCCATAGCGTGCAGTTCTGAGCGACTTAACCCTTTTAATGGACTCTCTTCAGTAAAGCCAGAAGTCATTTTTTGTGACATTTTCACGAATGGATAAAGCACAATAATCAGATACTTTAAAAAATGTGCGGTCACTGGGGCCAGCTGACGCCAATAAGTTGCGCCTAAGGTTTTGGGAATAATTTCAGAAAAAACTAAAATCAACATTGTTAACACCGCTGAAATCAAACCAAGATACGCATCCCCAAATACTTTGGCCGCTTGCGCACCCGCTCCGGCAGCACCCATCGTATGTGCAATGGTATTTAACGTTAAAATGGCAGAAAGCGGTTTATTGATATCTTGAGTTTGAGACGATAATAATTTACCGGCTTTTTTACCGTCCTGTTCCATCATTTGAATATAAGCGTTGGAGACACTTAAAATGACCGCCTCAGCAATCGAACAAACAAACGAAAAGCCCAAAGCAATCAATACATAAATGGTTAATAGCAACATCTTGTTTAATTCTATCCTTATTTTCTGAAATCTTAGTATGCTATAACTAGGTAAAGTTGTCACGGTTGTGATCTCTTTAAAAATAAATGAATTGCTCGCCAATATTATTGGTAAGGCCACTTGACAGATGAAAGAAGTTTACTATCATGGATAACTCTAATTTTATATTTCGAGGTTCGCATGATTGAAACATGGCGTTGGTTTGGTCCAAGTGATTCCATTAGCTTACAAAAAATAAAACAAGCTGGTGCAACAGGCATAGTATCTTCTTTACATCACATTAAAACAGGTGATATCTGGTCAGTTGCTGAAATAGAAAAACAAAAAGCGATCATCGAAGATGCCGGACTAACATGGACGGTAATTGAAAGTATTCCGGTGCATAACGACATCAAAACACGCACGGGCGATTACTTAGCATTAATCGAAAACTACAAGCAATCTATTATTAATGCGGCACAATGTGGCGTTTATACAATTTGCTATAATTTTATGCCCGTTGTGGATTGGACACGCACTAACTTGATGTACAAAATGCCCAATAACAGCCATGCCTTAAAATTTGAAATGACTGATTTTGCTGCTTATGACATGTATATATTACAACGTAACGGTGCAAGGGACAGTTATAGTGATGAAGTAGTCAGTAAAGCCGATGCGCGCTTTGCTCTCATGTCAGATAATGAGAAACAGCTCCTTGAGCAAAATATTATTGCCGGTTTGCCTGGCGGTGAAGGATCTTATACCCGTGAAACCATTAAAATCGCGATCCAACAATTTATCGATTTAGGCACAGAAGGATTACGCCAAAACTTGTTTGCGTTTCTCGAAGCGATTATCCCAGTGGCTGAATCCGTGAATGCCAAAATGTGTATTCATCCTGACGATCCACCTTTTTCTTTGTTTGGTTTACCGCGTGTCGTATCCACAGCCGATGATGCACAACAACTACTTGATGCAGTATCAAGCATTGCTAATGGTTTAACGATGTGCGCGGGATCATATGGTGCGCGAGGCGATAACGATTTGGTACAAATGACCAAAACCTTTGGCCCTAAAATCTATTTTGTGCATTTGCGTAATGTGATCCGCGAAGCTGATGGTTCATTTTTTGAATCGGATCATTTAGACGGTGATAACGACATGATAGGGCTTGTCGAAGCCTTATTAAGTGAAGAGCAGCGTCGAGCGGAAAGTGGTGAACCGTTACTTGCCATACCGATGCGACCGGATCATGGTCATTTACTCGATGATGAGCTAGATAAAGATGGGGTTAAACCTGGCTATAGTTATATGGGCAGGCTAAAAGGACTCGCAGAGTTGCGCGGTGTCATTCATACTGTTTCTACGCTCATGAGCCGATAGGTTGATTATGTCTACATCACAAATATTACATCCAGATCGGCTGTTTTCGCCGATCGCATCCGTTCGTCAAGTGGCTCGGGAGCTATACCAAGGTGTCCAACACTTACCGATTATTAGTCCTCATGGCCATACTGATCCTGCTTGGTTTGCAGATAATTTGCCATTTTCAAATCCAGCAGAATTATTAATTCAACCTGATCACTATGTTTTTAGAATGCTATACAGCCAAGGCGTATCATTGGAATCTCTAGGCATAGGTCAATCAGGTAGTGCATTAGAAGCAGATCCACGAAATGTGTGGCGTATTTTTGCTCATTATTATTATCTATTTCAAGGCACCCCATCACGGTTGTGGATGGATTTTGTGTTACATGATGTTTTTGGAATTACTGAGGTATTAAACAACGATACCGCTGATAGTATCTATGACATTATTAACACCAAGCTTGCTTTGCCTGAATATCGTCCAAGACAACTTTTTGAACGTTTTAACATTGAAGTGATTGCCACTACAGAACAACCTTTAGATAACCTAGCCCATCATAAAAAAATCCAAAATAGTGCTTGGCAAGGCCGTGTCATTACTGCATTTAGACCGGATAATGTGCTCGATCCAGAATTTATTGGATTTGCCAACAACATCCAGCAACTTGGCGAATTAACCAATTGTGATACCCAAGATTACACTAAATATCTTGAAGCATTGAAAATCCGACGCCAATATTTTATTGCTCATGGTGCAACGTCTTCAGATCATGGCCATGTTTCCGCTTGCACGGCTGACTTGTCCGATTTAAATGCTCGTGCACTTTTTGCAAAAGCGATGACAGGAACGATTACTTCAGATGAAGCTGAAATATTTAGAGGTCACATGTTGACCCAAATGGCACAGATGAGTATCGAAGATGGACTCGTAATGCAACTGCATGCTGGTTGTTATCGCAATCATAATCCACAGGTACTTACCCAATTTGGTAGAGATAAAGGTGCGGATCTACCGTTACCAAATGAATTTGTGCATAACCTTAAACCACTACTTGATAAATTCGGTAATTCAACTGATTTGTCTTTAATCTTGTTTACATTAGATGAAACGACATACAGCCGTGAACTAGCCCCTTTAGCTGGGCATTACCCGGCATTAAAGTTGGGACCTGCATGGTGGTTCCATGACAGCCCAGAGGGCATGAAGCGCTTTAGACAGCAGACCATGGAAACAGCAGGTTTTTATAATACGGTTGGATTTAACGATGATACCCGTGCATTTTTGTCTATTCCAGCACGTCATGATGTCGCCCGCAGAGTTGACTGTAACTTTTTGGCTGAACTCATTTGTGAACACCGGATCACTGAAACTCAAGGCCATGAACTGGCATATGATCTATCTTACCGTTTAGCCAAAGAAGCCTACCGTTTATGAATACACGCTTACACCCTGATATGTTACAACAACTACCGAACAGCATTACTCCGTTATCTTATGTGCCGAATGCACATCAATGCGGGATCTTGCATTTTGGGATTGGGGCATTCCACCGTGCCCATCAAGCGTTGTTTACCCATGATGTGTTGAGTCAAGTTGGCGGAGATTGGCGGATCCATGGTGTTAGTTTACGCAGCGCAAGAGTGAGTGAGCAACTTACCCCACAAGACGGCTTATATACGTTAACCGAACAGGATGCCACCGGTTCGGATTGCAAATTGATAGGGGCAATCGCTAAAGTCAGTGTTGCAGCGACAGAACAAGAAACCGTATTAACAGCATTTACCGATCCAAAGATCCATATTGTCACTATGACGGTGACAGAAAAAGGTTATTGTTATCATTCGCAGCAGAAAACTGTAGACGCAGATCATGTGGATATTGTGCATGACATTGCCAATCCCAAACAGCCCATTTCTTTACCTGGGTATCTAGTCGCGGGATTGCAACGTCGTCGAGATTCAATTAATACCCCAATGACCATGATCAGTTGCGATAACATGCCTCATAATGGGCAAATCCTAAAGCAGGTTGTTACTAGTCTTGCTCATAAATGGGATCCGCAACTGGCGCAATGGATCACAGACAATGTGACGTTTTGCTCCAGTATGGTAGATCGAATCGTGCCCGCTGTTACCCAAGAAGTTCAAGCGGAGCATGCGCAGCGTCACGGAATCATCGATGCCGGTTTGATTATGACGGAACCTTTTAAACAATGGGTTATTGAAGACAACTTCTGCACACCAAGGCCGCAGTGGGAAAGCGTTGGGGTAGATATCGTTACGGATGTTTCTGTTTATGAAAATATCAAGTTACGTA